>JAQUZU010000098.1 GCA_028691175.1 Candidatus Kapaibacterium sp.
AATTTCCAAAAACAATCATTCAATTCCACGTCGGATAAGGTCGTCCGGTATCGAATACTGATTCGGAGCGAGAGTTGTCGTATGGCTCGGCGCAGTTTCCTGTCGCTTAATCACCGGCTCGACTATTTTTCGCTTCGACTGTAAGAAAACAATTTTTTTCGGGGCAAGTTGGCGAAACGCAGAGCCTGCAATCTGTGCAATTTGCGGTGTTGCGGCAAGTTTTGCGCTCGAAGCGGAGATTTTCTCTTCCTCGGGATAATATGCGGTTTTCGGCTCAATAATTTTACGCTTCGAAGTGGCGACGTCCGCAGTATTAATTTCGGCGGGAGCCGAAGTTGCCTCGGCTATTTTTTCAGCGGGAGTCGGCGGGATTTCTTTTTCGATTTTTTGGGTTTTCTCCTCGTCAGTTATCTGCATAAGACGTTTTATTTGCTCGATCTCGCCATACGGCAAAGCAAGAGTGCCATTCATTTCGATTACAATGTTCGCAAGCTGGAAAATTTGCTCGCCCGCGCCGCACGAATATCTCACAAATGCCGCATACGGCAAAAATGCCAGGCTACGCCCGTCCGAAGCAACAATTTCGTATTGATTTCGGAGGACAAACTTCGGCAAATATTTTTTTCGAAACTTTTCGAGCGAGATATATTCGTCCGGCGGATTTTGTACCGGCTGTTGATTATTCGCCAACACCGGAAGCGAAGTAAACATTATTACAGCCATTAATGCAGACAAAATGAATTTTGATCTATTTTTCATATTCTCTAATATCCTTAAATATAAGATGCTTATAAAGATTGTGCAGAAGACGTGCCGAAATCGCACATCCGCCTGCATACTGCATTATTCAAATTGCGTGCCTATATTTTCGCCGGAAGCGTGAACTGAAAAAGCCCTTGATTTTACTCAAGGGCTTTCGGGCGAAGTGCGGGGCTCGAACCCGCGACCCCTAGTGCCACAAACTAGTGCTCTACCTACTGAACTAACTTCGCCATCAACGTCCGTTCTTAACGGTTTACAAAATTAGCGAATTTCTATATTACTACCAAATATTTTTTTTCAATTTTTCGAATTTTCCGGACATATTATCCGCGCTGGGTCATAATTACGCCGGTTATCACGGTTACAGCACCAACGACAAACTGCGGAGTCGGAGTAAAAGTCAGGAAAATCGCCGTCAAAACAGGCGTTATAATCGGCTGTAAGTTATTGAAAACAGAGACTTTACTCGCATCCATGCGTCGTAGCATCACATACCATACCCCATAACTGATAACTGAAAGCACAATCGCCATATACGCAATTTTGCCCCATACCACGGCATCGACAGCCGAATAAGTCGCAGTATCGCCAATTAAGGCAAAAATCGGCACATATACGAGAAAACCGAGTATAATCGCCATTCCGGTAGAAAAAAACGCACCATATTTTTGAATGATTTTTTTGCCGACTATCGTATAAACAGCCCACGACATCGCCGCAATAAGCCCGAGAATATTGCCGACAAACATTTCCGAACCGAGGTCTATTCCGTTCTCCGCATAGATAACTACAGTTCCAATCACGGCAACGCCGACGCCGACGAGTTTCAGGCGGGTGGCTTTCACCTTTAAAAATATTATCTCCATTACGAGCACGAACGCCGGCACAAGTGCATACGCAAGTGCAACATTCGGCGGAGCAGTATATTTGCACGCAATAAAATATAGCAACTGGTTCATCGGAATGCAGAGCACGCCGAGCAAAACAAAAATCGCCCACTCGCGAGGAGTGATTTTCGGAGCCTTTTTCCAAAGGACTGCTACAATTACGGCATAAACTGCCGCGGAAACTGCCCCACGAAGGAGCAAAGCAAGTGTCGGATCGATTGTCATCGCGAGGCTTTTCGCAACCACGGGAGTCGAGCCGGCAAAAAATTGCTGGATAAAAAGTATTAAATAATTCAACATGTTAGGTAATTAATGATTAAGTTTTAGCAGAATTTATGCAAGAAGCTTCAGAATGCCGTCTTCCTGGCGGTCATAGCAGCAAATCTGTGCGGCTTCATCGCAAGCATTCACGTAAGTCTCTTTGCGCTCAATGAGGCGTTTAATTGCCTGGACAAATTCCTGCGGAGTAGCTCCAACGGGAACCAACTCGCCAACCGGAAATTCGTTGAAAATTTCTCGAATTGCGGGTAAATCCGACGCCAGAACCGGAATACGCGCCATGCAGTACTCAAAAAGTTTATTCGGCAACGCAAGCCGGTACGACAGCGTAATCGGCTCGATAAACGAAATCCCCAAATCCGCACTCGACGTATAGTCATGCAGTTCGTTATACGGCACTTTACCGAAGAAATAAACGCGATCATCTACGTTCAACGACTTTGCTAATGCACGAAATTCATTCTCGCGCGGTCCGGATCCGAAAATCACAAACACGCAATTCTCGAGCGATTGTAACGCCCGAAAAACCGGCAGAATTCCTCTACCCTTCAGGATAACTCCCTGATAAATAATGATCTTGGTCGAAGCCGAAATACCGAGTTCCTTGCGAATGAGGTTCGATTCGGTCTTTGGGCGATATGGCGGCAAATTCATAATCAGAGCATAATCGTTATGCGAAGTGAAGTGTCCGCGGAGATATTCCTCGTCCATTATGCCGGAAACAATAATTTTATCTACATCGCTTACAAGGCGACGTTCAATCGCCGTGATAACGGCTTGTTTTGCGGGAAAGTCCGCAAGCGGTCCGAGTGCAGAGTAGATTTCGCGTGAATCGTAGAACAGTTTTCCGCCGTTGCTTTTATGAAATTTCCACGCAACATAGAGTGAATAGAAATCGTTTGCCCAGTAGACTTTTGCTTTGATTTTGCGATATTTGCGTGCTGCAAACGAAAATCGAAACCACTTCATAATAAAACGCGATTTTTGCGGGTGCATTGCCATCGGAAATACATCTACGCCGAGTTCCTGAAGTTCGGAAATATCTTCGCTCTGTATCGGCGCTACAATTGCCACGCTCTTGCCGTGCTTGGCATAAGTGCGAACCAAGTTCAGAGTTCGGGCGTCGGATTTAACCTCTTCGAAACAGACAAAACACACATCGTAAACGTTATTCATCGTGCTCTCTGCGCTTAGAATTTATAATGGAATGTGCTGCGCAAAATCCCGCGCGAGTTAAAGCGTTCTTTGAAATTAATCAAGTCGATTGACGGTGTCATCGGATCTTCCGCGTGCGTATCCTGCGAAACGCCGATATCGACCCATTCGTAGCCATGCTCGGTCGCCCAGCGGGTAATTTCATAATTCACCAAATAGACGGGCTTGAGCTCCTCGTATTCATAGAGAAGCATCGTATAGAAGCAAAGCGTTACTTTACTGTTGCAGAGGAAAAGCAGCGAGCCGGCAATCGGTTTGCCGTCATAATAGACCATCAGGAGCTTGAGGTTTTGTGGGACAAGTTCCAGCAGGCGATGAATATCTTCGAGAGAGTGCGTCGGGGTCGCGTTGTGCTTAGCCTTATTATTCAACAGAATCTCGTAAAATTCATCATATTCGTCGCTCTCTCGGACGCTGAGTTTGCCCTCGCGGAGTATTTTATGGATATTTTTGCGGGCAGTTTTGTCGAAATGCTCGAGGAAATCCTTGCCATACTTCAAATCGATTGCGTGCGAAATATAGTGCAATTCGAAATCAAATTTGCGGTAAAGCATCGCATATTCAATATGTTGCGACACATTGAGCGAGTAAATCATCGGAGGCGGAATCAGAAAAATTTCGCGGAAATTTTCGGTGCGGAAGTAATCCAGCATCGCATCGACCATCTCCAGAGCAGTCTCGAAGCGAATATCTTTCGTAGCGATTGAGCCGTAGCTTGCACCAACCGGCGACCAGAAAACTTTGCCGTCTTCCTTTACTCCGCCGGGAAGAATGCCGAGCAGTTCGTCGCCGCGTCGAAACATCAAGTGATAGAAATCAAACTTTCCCTTCGGATGATAATCCAGAAAGTCCAGCGAATGGAACATTGTTCCGTTATTAGTCTGAGCCAGAAATTTCTGCCATTCGTCGCGATTTTCCGGCAAGTATTTATGTAATGTTATCTTTTGCATAGCGTATCCAAATGTTAGGTTACAAACTTAGCGAAATTTTATCGAATATAGAACTTTTTTCGATAATTATTCGCTTTCGCCTTCATTCGACGCTTTCGGCTGCGGAAGAGTGAAAATAAATTTCGAACCGATGCCGAGTTCGCTCTCGACCCAAATTTTTCCGCCGTGCATATCTACAAACTCCTTGCAGAGAATAAGTCCCAGTCCGGTGCCTGCCTCGCCGTTTGTACCATGTGTAGATATAGATTTATCGATATGAAAAAGATTTGCAACACGTTTCGCGTCCATTCCGACGCCCGAATCGCGAACATATAATTCCACATCACCATTCTTATGCTCGCATAAACCGGCTTCAATTTCGCCTCCTTCGCGAGTAAATTTAACCGAATTCGACATAAGATTGCGGATAATCGTCGTGACAAGTTTCGCATCAGCATAAATGAATTTCGACTTCGGAATCGAGTTTTTCAGGCGAATTCCCTTTTTTTCGGCGGTCAGGCTCAGTAAGTCCACACAGGTCTGTGCTATAGAGAAAATATCAATATCGGTCGGGTTAAACTTAATTGTTTTGTGCTGCGCGCGAGACCACTCGAGGAGATTTTCGAGCAGTGCGAAGACTTGCTCGGAAGATTGCTTCAGCATACCAAGAAATTCCCGGCGTTCGTTTTCTTTTATGTTATCGTAATCATCGTGCATAAGTTCGACCACATTTCGGAAACTGCTGATCGGATTTCTCAGGTCATGTGCAATAATCGAGAAGAATTTATCTTTTGTGGCGTTTGTTTCGGTTAATTGTATGTTCGCGGCCTCGAGTTCAGCATTTTTTTCGCTAATCTGCGTTTCGTTTCGGCGGCGTGCTCTATTCATCATAATCAGAAAACATACAATGAACATCAATGCCCCAATAACGGTAATGAACAGCCAACGCAGCGTATTCTCCTGTTGTTCCTGCATTTCGGTCAAAGAGAGTTTAGTCTTCATCATGCGTATTTCGTCGTCTTTTTTCGCAACCTGATAAAACGCTAATTTGTCCGCCAGCACACTGTACTGCTCGGCACTGTATAACGAATCTTTGACAGCATTGTATTTTTCGATACATTCAAGCGCTTTCGCATAGTTACCGATTTTCTTGTAAATATCTGTGTAGCACCTCCAAACCTCAAGTTTGTTTTGAATAGAACTACCGATATTTTCTTCCGCAATCTTCATATAGTGCAAAGCCTGAGAGTAATTCTTCAGCCCGGAATAAAGTTTTGCGGCAGTGCAGCAAAATCCACTATATTCACCGAGTTTATAGACTTCCGTTCGCGAAGTTTCCTCTACGATTTTCTGTGCTTTGGCAAAATCTTTTTTTTCGATATACATGTTCGCAAGATAATCTTTTGTGATAATCTCGAAACGGAAATTTCCGACTTGTTTGAAATATGAAATGGCTTTTTTCAAATATTCCTCGGCAACGCCATATTTACCCATGCCACTATATATTTCTCCAAGATTGGCATACCCTGAACCGATTCTTTCGAGTCGCATAGAGGCTTCCGCCACTTTAAGCGAAAATTTCAGCACGCTGATTGCCTCAGTCGTATCCCTCATCATCAGGTAGGCCAGCGCCATATCGTTGTATATGATAGCGACCGAATTAAGGTACGTATCCTGATATATATCGAGTTTTTTCCCCTTCTTGCGGTATTTGCGGAGCGAGTCCTCAACCGAACTGCGATTCACAATTGCAACGGCCTTATTAAATGCACCTATTGACTTTTCGTAATCGCCTAACCTTTTATATACTGTACCGAGTTGCGAATATCCGAACGCAATTTCCTCGCGGCAACCTGCCTCCTCCGCCATGCGGATTCCTATGTTCAGCGTATCCACCGCCTGTTTAAATTTGTTCCTAAGAGAATACAGAGTGGAAATATTAATATATGTAATCGATATTCTGTTTTTATCTTTTAAACGTTTAGCATAACGCAACGCCTCCCACATGTACTTTTGTGCAACTTTCGCGTCACGCCCGAAATAAAATGCACCTAATTTCACATTAGCAGAATATTTCGCAGTATCGTTTTTCGCAATGCGTTCATTATTCAGCAGGGTGTCGAGTTTAGTGGCCGCTCCGGCAAACGAAACAGCCCCGATAAACAGCAATATAATCAGAAATATTCGATTTTTCATAAGTGCATAGCAATTATTAGTCGTATTTGATACCTATTCACAAAAAAACGTAAATAAATATATTATATTGCAAAACTCAAATTTATTTTTATATTTGCAATTTATTATCAGAGATTACGTCATAAAGTACGAAATTTTTTACGAAACAGGATTTGTCGCAAATGATTGATTATATATGGACTGCCGCCCGGCTGGGACTTTCTACGACGTTTTTCAGCATATATTGCACACTTCGCGGACTTCGGGACTCGGACAAGTATTTGAAAAATGCACTTGTATGGAGCAAGCAAATGATGAGAATACTGCATCTTGACCTCGAAATAATTGGCAAAGAAAACCAGATTAAAGGCGAAAATTACGTTTATGTGGCAAATCACAGCAGTCTGTTGGATATTCCTGTTTTACTCTATGCACTCAACGATAACGTCCGAATCATTTATAAAAAAGAACTAGAGAAGATTCCGATTTTTGGGCTGGGAATGAAATATTCGCCGTTCATCGCGGTCTCGCGCGAAGGCGGTCCGGGTGCTATGAAGTCGCTGAACGAGGCTATCGAAGCGATGAAAGAGGACAAAGGCATCTTGATTTATCCGGAGGGAACACGCTCAAAGGACGGTACAATCGGCGAATTTAAGCGCGGAGCGTTCGTGATGGCGGAGAAA
>JAQUZU010000099.1 GCA_028691175.1 Candidatus Kapaibacterium sp.
CGATGTTCTGGGGAATCTTCTTGCAGGCATCTTCTTCTAATGCATTCTTTAATGGTGCAAACTACGACAGCGGAGATTATAACACAAACTTGCTGAATTTCTCGATTGGTAAGAAATTCCTTGCCGGCAATGCCGCAGAAATCAAACTGACTGTATATGATTTGTTAAACAAGAACAAAAGTGTATCAAATAATACGACAGAATACTATAACGAATTTGTTACGAATACGCAACTCAAGCAGTACTTCCTGCTCAGTTTCTCGTATAACCTGAAGAAATTCGGTTCAAGCAGCAATTCGTCTGATGACGGAATGCCGGGACCTCCTCCGGGCGGGCGTTACGAACGCGACTAACAGAAAATTAATTTATAGGGGCGGGACTATCCGCCCTTTTTTTTTCGCTAATTTTTGCGTATTTTTGCATCCATGAGAGTTCATATTCCGAATATTATAAGCCTGTTGCGAGTTATTATCGCGCCTGTGTTTTTCTGCCTGCTGCTTTCCGGCAGAAAAACAGAAATAATTACAGCGATGATTCTGTATTGCATAGGGGCGATGACAGATTTTTTCGATGGTTTCCTTGCACGACGTTTGAAGGTAGTCAGTTCGCTCGGAACGTTTCTTGATCCACTTGCGGATAAAGTGCTGACATCATTTGCGTTCATTGCATTTGTGGTGCTTGGGCTGGCAAACGTCTGGCTGGTGGTAATTATCATTGCCCGCGACATTTTTACGACATATATGCGGATTGTTGCGGACAAACTCCGTAAGCCGCTCGTAACTTCTTGGACGGCAAAGGTTAAGACATTTTTACAGATGATATTTATTTTCGGAGTATTGGCTCTGATATTGATCGATGCTATGACAGATAACTCAATGCATCTCGTAGAGACCGCAAGTGATTATGCGATTATAGATTTGATCATGGCCCTGCTGACCGGCTTAACTGTTTATTCGACTATCGAATATATTGAGAGCAATCGGGACATTTTTAGCCGGAAATAATGTTTTGATATGATATTTATACCGCAAAAATTCTGTGCTCGGCTATTTATCTGTAAATAATTTTGCAATTTCTTCTGCTGACGGTTTTACCCAATGAACGTTTTTATCCCGCCTGAACCAGGTCATCTGGCGTTTTGCATAATTTCGCGTGTGCTGTGCGATTAATTCAATTGCACGTAATTCGGAAATTTCTCCGTTAATATATTGAATTGTTTCCTTGTATCCCACTGTGTTTAAAGAATTTAACTCCGGCGAATATCCGGCATTCAAGACGCTTTCAGTTTCTTGTAGCAAGCCGTCGTGCCACATAATTTCGGTTCGCCTGTTTATTCTGTAGTAAAGTTCTTCGCGTTCGCGATTGATTGCAAAATATATCGGCGTGAAGTCGCGAACTTCTGCGAATTGTTTCTGTGCAACTGACAGCGGTATTCCGGTTGAATGGAAATATTCAAGTGCTCTAACAATCCGTCGCGGATTTTTATCGGCATAGTGTGCGGCGGAATCCGGATCGACTATTTTCAACTCGTCGTAAAGTTTTCTGATATCTTGCTCGGCAGCCTCGTAAATTTTCTCGTGTTTGTCGGGCATACCGTCGTCGAACAGCCCTTCGCATAATGCTTTTATATATAAGCCGCTTCCGCCAACCACAACCGGAATATTTCCGCGGTCGAAGATTTGATCGACTATTGGCAGGGCTGCTTTAGCGAACTGTCCGGCACTGAAATATTCCCTTGGATCGAGAAAATCTATAAGATGATGCGGTACTTGTGCCTGTTCTTCCGGAGTTGCCTTCGCAGTTCCGATATTAAGATATTTAAAGACTTGCCGGCTGTCTGCCGAGATAATTTCAATAGGGAAGAACTTCGCGAGTTCAATCGAGACCGATGTTTTGCCGCTTGCAGTCGCTCCCTCTATTACTATGATATTACGCTTTTCATTTGTCATCTTCGTCCCATCCTTGCTCGCCGATCAATGGCACAAAACTGAAATTTCCCACCGGAGTGTCTATGTATTTATCTTGAGATACTCGCTCGATCAAGTGCATTGTTTGTTTTTGTTTGTCGCCAATCGGAATTACCAAGCGCCCGCCAACTGCTAATTGTGCGGCTAAAGCCGAGGGAAGTTCGGGGGCTGCTGCAGTTACAATTATTCCGTCGTATGGTGCGTATTGCTGCCAGCCTAACGTGCCGTCGCCAAGTTTTAAGTTGATTTTCAGCCGAAGATCCGCAAACAATTTTACCAAGCGATTGTACAATTCCGGAACACGCTCCACGGAGAATACTTTGGCTCCGAGCACTTTAAGAATGCAGGCTTGATATCCGCTTCCAGTGCCGATTTCGAGGATTTTCTCGCCGGGGCTGACACCGAGTAACTGCGATTGAAATGCCACTGTCGAAGGACGCGAAATTGTTTGTTTGGAGTTTAGCGGCAGAGCAATGTCGTCGTAACTTTTGAAAATGAAAGTTGGATGAACGAAATACTCACGCGGGACAAACGCAATTGCGTTCAGCACATTGATGTCCGTAATGCCGCTTTGAGCAAGTTTCTCGGCAAGCCGCAGGCGGGCTTCCTTGTGGTGCGGATTAATAAGTGAAGAGAAATCCTCGGTCATTTGTCTTTCTTTGGCGTTAATTTGTCGTTCAATACTCGCAGCAAATCTTCTTTCGGCACATTGAGCAAAAATTCTGTTTTATGTGCTATTGATATTCCGCCGGTCTCTTCAGATACCACGAGAACTACTGCATCAATCTGTTCGCTCAGTCCGAGCGCTGCTCTGTGCCGCGTTCCTAAGTTCTTGTTTCCATACTTGGTTACGTGCGAAAGCGGTAGCACACATCTTGCGGCTACTATCTGCTGATTATCGATAATTACTGCGCCGTCGTGCAAAGGTGCTTTCGTATTAAAAATAGCGAGAATTAATTCTTTCGAAACTTTTGCACCAATCGGAATGCCGGTATCAATACTCATTTCTACGTTTTGCGAGCGTGTAAAAACAATCAAAGCCCCGATATGCCGCTCGGACATTTCAATTGTAGACTGCACAATACCGTCGATAGTTTGCGATATTTTAGCATATCCCATAAATTTTGCAATTGGCCCTTGCGAAGTAATCATAAGCAGTAAACGACGTAATTCCGGCTGAAACAATATCACAAACCCGATTAGCCATATATCGAGTATAGTTCGCAAAATCCAGTTCATCGCCTTGAAATTCGCTGCTTCTGCGATAAAGGACAGCCCGATCAGAACAACCAATCCAAACAATACTTGTACTGCAAACGTGTGTTTTAAGGCTCTGTATAGCCAATAAAATGCTATAGTTACAAGCATTATGTCCAAAAAGTCTATAAACGTAAAGCCGAGGAATCCTATGCGGAAGATCTCAAACACGCTTTGCCTCCCGACTTTCATGGTGGTCGTATGCCTTAATAATATTTGCGACAAGCGAATGGCGTACTACGTCGCGTGTATCAAAGTTGATAAATCCAATGTCCTTTACGCCTTGCAGCACTTTGCAGGCTTCGATCAGACCGCAATTTGACTTGTTCGGCAGATCGATTTGCGTTATGTCGCCGGTAACGATTGCTTTTGAACCAAAACCAAAGCGCGTCAGAAACATTTTCATTTGCGTGCCGGTTGCATTCTGCGCTTCATCTAAAATGATAAATGCGTTATTGAGAGTTCTGCCCCGCATATAGGCGAGAGGAGTTATTTCGATAATATTCTTTTCATATAAGGACTTCAGTTTTTCCGGGGGCACCATTTGAAAAAGAGCGTCGGTCAGCGGTCGCATATATGGATCTAATTTTTCTTTGAGGTCGCCCGGCAAAAATCCCAAAGATTCGCCGGCTTCTACCGCCGGACGCGAGAGGATTATTCGGCTAACCTCGCCGGCACGAAGAGCGGCAACTGCCATGGCAATCGCAAGATAGGTTTTGCCGGTACCTGCCGGTCCGACTGCGAAAACTAAGTCGTTCTTTGCTACTAATTTGCAATAATTTTTTTGATTTTCAGATTTCGGCTTTATTGCTTCTTTGTTTCCATAAAGAATTACCTCGGAATCTGCTGCGTTTGAAATTCGTACGGAATCGCTTTTGATGTCTATTAATTCTATTACGGAACTTATGTCGTCTTCGGTGAGGCGACCATTTCGGCGCAAAATATAGACTAATTCGGTGAAAATTTTATACACAGTATTGACTTCGCCGGTCGCTCCGCGGATTAGCATGACGTCGCCCCGAATTACAATTGTTGCGGCATATTTTGCATCAATTATTCGCAGGTGCGAGTCGTTTTCTCCGAGTAATTCGGGAATATCAATGTCGTTTAGTTTGATTTTCTTTTCCGATAGTTCCAAAGCCGATTGCCGAGATAATGTATGAATCTGAGACACAAAAATACGAAATCTTTGCGACGTTAGCAAGAAAATTATGGATACAGTTGTGTAGAGTACTTGCCGCAAAATAATGAAAATCTTTTATGCAAAACCGGCACTTTTAAAAATAATTTTATTGCCGAAGCGTCTATTTAAATTAATGTGAAATTCTATGAGAACAGATGACTTGGTTATAAGAGGGAAAATAGTGCTTTCGGTCAGTAAATTTGCCGAATTGCGATTGTGTGCCATGACTTTGTGCTTGTTGATGATTTCAACAAATGTGATGCCGGCTCAGGAATTGTCGTTTGAATATTCATTCACTTTTTCGCAACCAAGACGCGCAATGAACGCGGAAAAAAACTATTCGTCGCTTTCGGGTGCCCTTGGAAAAGCAAAGTATTTGGATAAACTTGTGATCAGAAACAAAGATCTGAGTGAGCTTGGTGCAGCTATTGAGCGCTTTAAAAATTTAGAAGTGCTCGATATTTCTGAAACCCGTATCGCCGAACTTCCGTCTGAACTTGCCTCATTACCGAAATTGAAATGCGTAATTCTTTCACGTAACAATTTTTCTCAGTTTCCGCATGTACTGCTCGATGTAAAAAATCTTGAAATACTGGATTTACGCGAAAATTCAATCCGTTATTTGCCGAAAAATATTAATAAACTGAATCGCCTAAAAGTTTTAGTGCTGTCGGGCAATCAAATTACCGAGGTGCCGCGCTCGATTGAAAAAATGTCCGAATTACGCGAAATTTATCTTGATGATAATAAACTGAAGGCATTTCCGGAACATATCTGCAAACTTTCGGGAGTACATACGCTTAGTGTGTCGGGCAATAATCTGAATTCACTTCCGAGTTCGGTTGCATTGATGAAATCGCTCGCTTATTTTGATCTGTCCTCAAATAAATTGCATTCTCTGCCCCAAAATATCGGAAGTCTGACCGGATTAAAAGTGCTTGATGTACAGAATAATCATTTGATTAATTTGCCGGCGTCGATTGGAAAATTGGACAAACTGACTTATTTGAACATTAAGAAAAACGGTATTTCGAACCTGCCGTCGACTTTTAGTGATATGCAAAAATTGCGTACTCTGATTTATTCGTCAAACGGATTAACTGCTGTGCCAATAGAAGTTATACATTGCATGCGACTTGAAAATCTCGACCTGAGTTTTAATCGCTTGAAAAACTTGGACAACGAGTTTTATCGTCTTCGCTCCTTGGAAAATCTTTCTCTGCGAAATAATGAATTTGTCGAATTTCCGAACGAGGTTACTTACTGCAAGTCTTTAAAAGTATTGGACTTAGTAAAAAATAAAATCAAGAATATAAGCAATGAAATTGCGCGTATGCAGGAACTTGTAAAACTAAAACTCGATAACAATTTTATCGACGAACTCACAAGTGCTATCGGACGTTTGTCGAATTTGACGTATCTTTCATTAAACTATAACAAGTTGCGTACTGTTCCGAATCATTTTCGTTTTTTACGAAATCTGAAAGTTCTATCCTTGCGCAAAAATTTCATCCAGTCGGACGAAATGCAACGCATTCACCGAATGCTTCCCGATGTAATCCTAAAATTTTAATTCTTATATAAGCCGTTTTCGAAAATATATTCTGCCACATTGTCCGGCACAATGTGTTTTATTGTCTGCCCGAGGCGGACTCGCTCGCGAACCATCGAGGAAGAAATATCCGTATATGGCGAATTAATCGGGATAAATTCAGGAGACGTATGCGGAAAACCAAGCCGCCCGGCCACGCATATAGTAGCAATTTCTCGAATTTGTTCGCAATTTTTCCATTTATCAAATTTCTCTGCCTGATCTTCACCTATCAGCATAAATATTTTCGCGTCCGGATATTTTTCGCGAATATACTTTAATGTATCGATGGTATAACAAACTGTGCGGGTTTTGATCTCGAACTCGTCGATTTCGACGTGCGGATTTCCGGCGAAAGCAAGGTGAAGCATATCGAGCCGGGGTTGGGCTTCATGCACCGAAATCGGTTCGCCTACATACTTTGCTTTGAACGGCGAAATTCCGGTAGGAATAATCAATAACTTGTCGAGCTGCATTTGATCGCGGAAGCACTCGGAAATGAGCAAATGCGTAATATGAACCGGATTAAAACTTCCGCCATAAATACCGATTCGTAACTGATTATCTGCCATGCGTTTTGCCTTTGTAGGGTTGAAAATGTTTGTCATCTTTAGTTTTATGCGATGAGAATTTGCTGAATTTCGTTTGTGATTTGTCCGCCGCATGGTTGTCGGGCGAACTGCCTTTATAGTTTTGCTTCTCTAAATCCCGTCCTTGCAAAAATGCTTTTTCCTTTGACTTGTTGCTGTTCTTTTTCTCAACGAAAATATCCTCACCTGTGAAAGAATTCTTTCCCGTATAAAACTGTAATGTAGAATATGTCGATGGTGTCGGAGTGAAAATTTGAATTTGCTCCGGATTAATGAAAAGTTCCTG
>JAQUZU010000100.1 GCA_028691175.1 Candidatus Kapaibacterium sp.
CGAATTTCCTTTTAAAATGCTCTTACAATTTCGAGATTCAGGCGTCGTTCGATTTGCTTGCCGGAGGAAGCTTTTATATGTCCGAGCAAATCGCGCAACTCGAGTTCAAGTGTTACTCCGTCTGCAATTGAGTATCGTATTGACGAGTTCAGCATCCCGCAATTTTCGAGAATGTCGTAATTCTTTTCGTCGAGATTGAAATTATATTCAAAATTTATTGCTAACCGCGAGCCGAGCGACTGTTCGCATCCGGCATAAAAATTAACGTTTTTATTGTCGGAATTCGGCTCAACCGAATAATTCAGCCCGCCATGTGCGGCAATATTGCCCAAAGCCCACGAGAAATTTTTGCTCACCGCAAGGAAAAACCCCGGCGACATTGTCTCGAAGCGTTTCAGACTTTTTATCCACGCGCCACGCCCCTGCGAATTGAATCCTATCGCGATTGCGGGAATAGTTCTATCTTCGTCGAGAACGCGAAATTTAATCGAAAATCCCGGCATATTCTGAAATTTCATTGAACTGCGCCCGACAATTCCGGTACCGGAAAACGCGACTCCGAGATGGAAATTCTTGAATAGCGCCGCCTGAAAATCAACCATGATTCCGCCCGGAGTAAAACAGTTTGTATTAACCGAATATGTCCCTTTGGCGAGCATTCCCGCGGTCGGCATGTCGATAATTCGCTGCGACTCGATACTTGCTTTATCGCCGGCGGCACCCTGTGCGAAAATCGTCTGCACGCTGCAGATAAATCCGATAATCAGAATAATAATTCTATTCGTCCTCATCTTCTTTTTCCTCATCTTCGTTTTCGGTTTTAGTTAATTTCACTGTTTCGATCATCAAGTTCGAGGCAGCAATAATTTCCGCGGAATAGCCCGGAATTTCCAGGGTTTCGCCTTTTTCCGGAATGCGGTCGATTTCGTTCAGAATCATTCCGCCGAGTGTCTCGTAATCGTCGCTTTCGGGGAGTGGCTCCGGCAAATCGTCGTTTATGTCTGCAATTGTAGCGGTTGCGCGAACGGTAAATTCTTTGTCCGAAGTTTGCTTGACGTTCGGAGATTCCTCGTCGTCTTCGTCTTGTATTTCGCCGAAAATTTCTTCTATTATGTCCTCTAAAGTCGCTAAGCCCGCGGTTCCGCCGAACTCGTCGAGTACGATTACCATGTGGAGTTTGTTTTTCTGCATGTGGCGGAAAATGACGTCAATTTTCTCATTTTCGTCTACAAAATATGGCGGATGAATTAAATCTTTCAGCGTAGTCGAGTCTCGCTGCGTCAGAATGTCGATGATATTTTTAGAATAAACAATTCCGATAATGTTGTCGATATTTTTATCGTAAACAGGCATTCGCGAGAAGCCTTCTTCGAGGTATCTGTCTATAAACTGCTGGTTCGACATCGTAAGCTCGACCCCGATAATTCGTCCGCGCGGCACCATAACCTGCTTAATCGGCGTTTGCGAAAATTCGAAAACGTTTTCCATCAGTTCGTGGTCGTTCGGAGCCAAAATACCCTGTTTCGAGCTTTCTTCGAGCAAATAGCGGAGTTCCTCCGTCGAATGTGCATGCGATTCCTCGGTAACAGCGGCGAAGCCGAAAAGCTTGATTAAATGATTTGCCGAAGAGTTCAGCAGCCAGATTGCCGGCTTGAAAATCAAATAGAAAATATGCAGTGGTGTGGAGATTCCGAGTGCAATGCCTTCGGTTCGCTGTATTGCAAGCGATTTCGGAGCAAGTTCGCCAAATACGATATGAAGAATGGTTATAACGATAAACGCCGCTGGAAGGGCGACCTGGTGGCTTAATTCCGCTGTGAGCGGAATGCCGGCGAATGCCATAAAGTCGAAAATTATTCTTGCGACAACCGATTCGCCGATCCAGCCAAGCCCAAGGCTTGCCAGTGTAATTCCCAATTGCGTAGCCGATAAATATGCGTCCAAGTGGGTTATGATACGTTTCGAGAGTTTCGCGACCTTGTTGCCCTCGCGAATTTTCAGTTCGATCTGTGACGCTCGCACTTTTACTATTGCGAACTCGGAGGCAACAAAAAATGCGTTCATAAAAACGAGAAATACTGTAAGTGCTATGTCTAATGCCATATTTTGCTATTTATTTAGTCAATAAACCGTATAGTGAAACCTGTTATCAACATGCTGCGAAAAATATTCGCTGAAAAAATTCAGTAGGCGAACTTTCTGCCTGCCGGTTAGTTCTGTCGTGCTTTGAGCAAGTGCCGTCCAATCTTCGCGGAATGCCGATTTTAGAATTTCTACTTCGTCGAAATCGAATTGGCGGTAGTTTATTCCGGCGGAGAGTTCGGGAGAACCGTTTTCGTCGATTATTATGTCAAAGCCCAGACTTTGTGCGAGAAGCAATTGGTGCTTCAAAAACAGTAAAAACGGATTAGCCGTTAAAAAATTTAAGTGAACCAATAATTGTACCGAAAAATCGAAAACATTCTTCGCCGGCAGTTCCGCACATTGCGTTTGCAATAGCGATTGCAGCATAAACACTGCGATATTGAGGTGTTTCTCCGAGTCGAAAATTTTATTTGTGGCTACGATTTGCTCCGAACGCGACAGCGTGTGCAATTCTCCCTGCGGCTTGAAATAGTATGAAATATTCGTTACACTGAGTATATCCGTACGCATTGTGACTTTGTTTTTCGAATTGCGCGCTCCCTTTGCCATCAAGCGCAGAATGCCCCTGTCGCC
This sequence comes from Candidatus Kapaibacterium sp., assembly GCA_028691175.1. GTDB lineage: Bacteria > Bacteroidota > Ignavibacteria > Kapaibacteriales > UBA2268 > CALLXS01. The sequence continues at coordinate 2,719 of JAQUZU010000100.1, forward strand.
GGTGAAAACAGTCAGGATGTTGCTGGTCTCGCCGTGCTTCATTTTTTTTAAAATTATTGCGTCTGAGGAATTAATCATATTGAAACGAAAAAGTTGAAAAAGAACTTTACAAAAATAAAGATTTTTCTTGCATATATCAAAAAATTCTCTTAATTTTGAATTCTCAAATCGTGAGATGATATTTGAAACAGAGTGCAAAAGTATTATTCCTGAGTAGCTCAGTTGGTTAGAGCATCTGACTGTTAATCAGAGGGTCGGGGGTTCAAGTCCCTCCTCAGGAGCAAATGCACTCGTGCAAGTAAATTCGAAAATATTCCTGAATAGCTCAGTTGGTTAGAGCATCTGACTGTTAATCAGAGGGTCGGGGGTTCAAGTCCCTCTTCAGGAGCAATTGCACTCGTGCAAGGTAATTCGAATAACATTCCTGAGTAGCTCAGTTGGTTAGAGCATCTGACTGTTAATCAGAGGGTCGGGGGTTCAAGTCCCTCCTCAGGAGCAAATGCACACGTGCAAAATAATTCGAAAAATAATCCTGAATAGCTCAGTTGGTTAGAGCATCTGACTGTTAATCAGAGGGTCGGGGGTTCAAGTCCCTCTTCAGGAGCAAAATTTAAAGGGTCAAGTTTTTACTTGACCCTTTGTTGTATTGTATACTTGTATTTGTGTATATGGAATCAGTGAGCATAAGATCACTATCGCTTAATATAAGCGGAAGACTTTCAAACCAATACTTTTTCTGTATCTAGAGGTGTCGATTTTGTGCAATAAAATCAGGACAATAATTCCATGACTTCTGCCGGAGAGTCGCAATGCAGAACCTGTTCGGCAAGTTTTCCGGCGGCGGCATAGTTGGTCTGGCGAATGCGTTTTTTGGTTTCGAGATGAATTGATGGCGAAATACTCAGCTCGTTTATGCCGAGTCCGATCAGCAATTCGGTCGCCGCGATGTGCCCGGCAATCTCTCCGCAGACACAAACCTTTATTCCGGCGTTTTGTGCAGCCGTAGCGGTGAGTTTTATGAGCTTAAGTACGGCAGGGTGGAACGAGTCGAAATTCTCCAATACGAGATCGTTTGTGCGGTCTGCGGCTAAAGCGTATTGCGTCAGGTCGTTAGAACCGATGCTGAAGAAATCTACATGTTTGGCGAAGTTTTCGCTCATGAGTGCGGCGGACGGAGTTTCTACCATTATTCCGAGCGGCATATTTTCGTCGAAGACGCTACCGGATTCACGGAGTTCGGCTTTGCATTCTTCGATTAATTTTTTTGTCTCGAATACTTCACTCAGGCTGATTATCATCGGAAGCATAAAGCGCACGTTTTTATTTCCGGACGAACGCAGGATAGCACGGATTTGCGACTTGAAAATGTCCTTGCGGTGCAATAGAAAACGGATACCGCGCAGTCCGAGTGCGGGGTTTGCCTCGTGGAACGGAATTCCCTCGGAAAATTTATCGCTGCCGATGTCGAATGCACGAAACGTAATCGGATCCGGATAGGCGATGTTTGCCATTTGCAGGTACCAATCGAATTGGACTTTCTCGCTCGGGATTTTGTTTAGCGAAATAATCAGGCTCTCGGTGCGCACCAGTCCGACGCCGTCGGCTTTTACTTTTGCAGCGGTTTCGATGTCCTGGTCGGAGTTGATGTTTGAAAGCACGAGAATTTTGTGTCCGTCCTGAGTTTCGGATTTCAGCGTGCGCAGTTCGGATAAACGTGCACGGTGCTCTTCTTCGATTGCTTTTTTCAGTTGATAGGAACCAATTGCTTTGCTGTCCGGATTAAGCATTGCCCAGCCGGAATAGCCGTTGATAATTACTTCGCTGCCGTTTTTCACTTTTGAGGTGGCGTTGCTTATTCCGATAAGCGTCGGAATTTCAAACGAACGCGCCATAATCGAAAAGTGTGCCGTTATTCCGCCGACTTCGGTGATTATTCCGCCGACTCCGGCTTCCTTAAAGTGAACAAGTTCGGTCGGTGTAACGGATTTTGCAACTACGATTGTGCCTTTTCCGATTTTATAATAAATATTTTTATGACGCAAAGTCGATAGGAGGCGGTCTTTTAAATTCTCTATGTCAATTGCACGATCGCGGATAATCGAATCTTTTGCGGAAAGGAAGAATTGCTTTTGCGTATCGAGATATTGAGTGATTGAACTTTCCACCGTGAAGCCCAGGGCGATCAATTTGCGGATTTCCTGCAAAAGAAAATCGTCTTTTATCAGCTGTAAGCTGGTTTCGATTATGGAAGTTACGCTCGAATGCGATTTCTCGAGCAGGCTGACAGTTTGCTCGTATTCGCGAATTACTTCATCGATTGCGTTATTGAAGCGCTCAATTTCTGCCGGAATTTTATCTGCAGAAATTTTTTCATCCGGAACAATTACGGTTTCTGCTTTCAGGACAATTGCCTTGCCCATGAACATTCCCGGCGACGACGGAATTCCGTTTAATATTTTCGGTGCTGCATTTGTTTTTGCGTTCTTCATTTTTTCCGGATGAATATGTTTAAAAATTATTTCTTTTCGTTTTCGATTATTTTCATTGCATTGGCAACTTTTTTCTCGATATAGCCGAAGAAGAAAAATGCCGCAATTCCCACTACAAACAGCAAGATTGCCAGCAATAAAAATCCCCAATACGGTGGTTTTGTATACGAATATGCAACCAAGAAAAGTATCCCGGCGATGATAAATGAAGCGGTGGTAAGAATTTTGCCGAATACTAAATTTTTCTGTATGTTCTTATCTGACATTATCTTCTTTTGAAAAATAAAAAAAATATAGACGCGAGAGGATAAAATATAGTGTAAAATTACGAACAAAAAATCTGATACGCCGAAGTCCTCCGCGAGCGGATACAGTATCCGCCCGCATTGGTTTCGGTTAGTTAGTCGTTATCCGGCGTTCCGATGTCGAATTGGACTATGACCGGACAGTGATCGCTGATGCTCTCGAGCTGGTGTGCAGTGTATTCCTGTGTAAAGTCGTAGAGGTGCAGGCTTTCGACGTAGCAACGCTTCAGAGCAGATTTCGAGACGACAATGTTGTCTATAGTGTAATTGTCTGAAAATCTTCCGCAACTTTTTGTGTTTTCGGTCAGGAATGTAATGTTTGAGTTTTCGATCAGGGCGGTCAGAGCAGTATTGTCGCGAAGTGGTGCGTCGTTAAAGTCGCCGAGAATAATGTAATCTTGTTCCTTGTTTGCCTTTAAGCACGAATCTACCCATTTGCTTAGGGCTGCGGCTTGCAATTGTCTTGTCTCAAGTGCGGCTGCGCGCTTTTCTTCGGTATTGTCGTAGCGAGATGTTGATTTCAAGTGAACGATCATCATTGAGAAATCGAAGTTCCCTGATTTGACGTATAATTCTAATCCCGGTCGGTTTTTTAGCGGATTTATTGCGACCGGAGCGTATTTGCCGATAACTTTCAAGTTGAGCGAGGTTTTGTATATTACGCCGAGATTCTGGCTGCCGGAGCCTTCTTCGACGTAGCAACTGTAGTCATCAAGATATTTTACTATTCGCTCAAGAGCAGCGGTATTTTCGATTTCTTCGCACGCAATAACATCTGCATCGATGCCGGCTATGATTTTCGCAAGACGCTTGTATTCGCCCTCGGTGCGCGGCATGCGGTCATCTTTGCCGTCGCCGAGCCATTCGATATTGAACGATGCAACCGTAACTGTATTTTCGCGCTTCGAGGAAGTATTCGACGAGCACGAAACAAGCAATATGCTTAAAACGGCTATAAAATAGAATTTTATTAATTTTTTGTGTCTTTTCGAATAATATTGAATTAATTTCATTTTTTTATAATATTATTATATTAATATACGTCTTGTTACAGAGTCTTTTATTTTTTGATGAGTTGCAATACGCAAAAATACAAAATTCAAATAAATAATCAAGCGAGAAAAACAAGCGAGAAATAAAAAAAAGATCTTGGAAATTTGCTAAAAAATACTTATGTTGCAAATATATGCTTCATACGCATTGAAGCATAATTATATTTATAGAGTATTTTTTGAGGTATAATATAGGAATAATCGAGGTATGGTTGAGATATAAT
>JAQUZU010000101.1 GCA_028691175.1 Candidatus Kapaibacterium sp.
ATGTTACAATTTTATCGCAACGGCATTGAGTAGCCCGTTGATTGTTCGATATGCGGAACTGAGGAAATATAAGTTGAATATTTGTATTTGCGCACTCCGGAAATATTTGGCATAATGACGGCAATTTATAAAGCAAAAGATATAACAAAATAATATTTGTTATATCTTTATTTGTGGACTCTATCAGACTTGAACTGATGACCTCTGCCTTGTCGAGGCAGCACTCTATACCAGCTGAGCTAAGAGTCCGTTTGAATATTTCATTGAATACAAAATTACGTCAAATTTTCCGTTTTTCCAAATCAATACGAGAAAATTTTTTCAACAATATGCAGATTATAGTATCGTCTTATTTAAAATTGAATTAGAAAATCACTCGAGACAATAAATGGAAATTCCCGATATAATAATCGATAAACTTGCAGGCGCAGAGAGCGTTGCCGTATTGACCGGTGCCGGCATATCTGCCGAAAGCGGAATAAAAACTTTTCGTGACCAAGATGGCTTGTGGGCGAAATTCTCGCCGGAAGAACTTGCTTCGATGGACGGATTCCTTGCGAATCCGAAGCGTGTCTGGGAATGGTATAACTTGAGAATGGAAGTTGTGAAGAATGCCGAGCCGAATCCCGGGCATTTCGCATTGGCGGAACTGGAGAAAATGTATTCGGATTTTTCGCTTGCAACTCAAAATATCGATCGTTTGCATCAACGTGCCGGCTCAAAAAAAGTACTTGAATTGCACGGCAATCTGGTTGAAAATTTCTGCAATAAATGTCATGCACCATTTCATGGTGAAACCGCTTTGCCGAATGGTCAAGTACCACTTTGTCCTGAATGTGGTGGAAATATTCGTCCTGCGGTTGTCTGGTTTGGCGAAAATCTTCCGGCAGAGGCTCTCCTCGAAGCAGAGACGATAGCCCGCCGTTGCGATGTGTATCTTACGATTGGGACGTCCGGAGCAGTATATCCGGCAGCTGGTTTACCGCTAATTGCTGCTCGGAGAAAGGCTTTTGTAGTCGAAATCAATCCTAAAGAAACCGAAGTAACGCCATATTTTTCGGCTCATATAAGCGGTGCGAGTGGGGTTGTACTGCCCGAATTAGTTAAAAAAATCAAACAGGCACGCAAATGATTGTTGGAATCGGAACCGATATTATCGAAGTTGAACGCGTAAAAAATATTATCGAAAGATATGGCGATAAATTCCTCGGAAAGGTGTTTGCACAGGTCGAAATCGACTATTGCAATACGTGGGGCGAAGCAAGATACCAGCATTTTGCAGCACGTTTTGCGGCAAAAGAAGCTTTCGGCAAGGCGTTCGGAACGGGAATCACAGCGGAATTTAAATTTTGTGATTTCGCAGTAGAAAACGAATCCGGCGGAAAACCGGTCGCGGTGTTGAGTGAAGAAATGAAAACAAAACTTGTTGGATGTAATGTTTTTGTATCGTTGGCACATCTCGAAAAACTCGCAACCGCGTATGTAATCATTGAAAAAAATGTTTAAGCAAATGAGTAATTTTCGTCATGGCGTGATTGCAGTTTTGCACAAGGAATTTCTAACAGAGATTCGCGAATTTCACTCGATAGCGACAATTTTGCTCTTAATTGCAATTCTCGTTGTACTGACGGCATTTTGTTTCGGAGAGAAAATTGCAGACACGGAAGCACTGAGTGCAGTGTTCTGGCTCAATATTTATTTTGTATCGTCGCTCTCGCAATTGCGAACTTTCACAAAAGAATTTGATGGCGGGACTTTATTTTTCTTGCGTTCGATTGTTAGAGCGGACAGCATTTATATAGGTAAGTTTTTATTTAATTCGCTACTTGCGTGTTTATCAAATATTTTGCTCGCCGTGTTGTTTCTCGCTGTGCTGTATTCCGGAACCATTACTTCGTTTGCACCGCTTTTGGCGGGAATTGTTGCGGCTTCAATTGCCATAAGTTCAGTAATGACAACAATTTCCGTAATGCTTTCTTCAGCGTCCGGGCGGGGTTCGCTTATGCCTGTTCTGGCATTTCCGCTCTTGCTTCCTGTACTGTATATCGGGATAAGTTTCACAAAAGAATGTCTTGGTGGAAACGATGCTTTTTCGGAAATTATGTTTTTGCTTGCATATTCCGGCGTAATAATTTCTGCTTCTGCTGTACTGATCGATTACGTCTGGGACGATTAGTTGAAACGGAATTTAGCGATTGCGTCTTCAACCATTTTCTCGTATTTAAATTCAAGTTCAGTCGGATAAATCAGTCGTACAATAATTATTTTTCCCTCTTTGATAAAGCCGACCAAGTTTTGCGTAAAATCCGGAGAATCTCCATCGAACCGAAAGTATGATTTATTTACCAGATAAATTGCCTCGTCGGGGAGTTTCTTTTGCTTATCATAAACAGTATTGACACTGTTTAATTCGAGCAAGGCATGTGTTTTATATTCGTTGAAATAGCCGGAAAGGTCAGCTACAGAGGAAATTCCGAGTTTATCTTGCGTGCTGTCGATACATTCAACCATCGCTCCGAGCGAAAACAGTAAACCTACGCGGTCGATTTTTTCCGCAGTAATATAATGAACTATTGCGAAAGAATCTTGATGAATGAACGAACTAAACTGTTTCGGCATATAAATAGCGTAATTATTTCCATCATCTGAGAAAAATCCGGAATTTGCGATATCGTAGTGGTCGTCAATGGAGTGTAGATAGGCTTGTCGACGCTGTTCGAGCAATTGTTTGTCTGCAAGAGCCAAATCCTCTTTGCCCATAAAATGATACGTGGCGGCGCGGTTGTTAATTGCGTCGGTGTTTCCGGAATCTAATGTTATTGCAGTCGTGTAATCTGCAATTGCATTTTCGTAATCTTTTAATTTGTAATAAGAATTTCCGCGTTGTTCATAAATATCCGGTTTGTCGTATCCTTTTTCGAGTGCCAAATCATAATATTTTATTGCTTCGGCATAATTTTTCATCCTATGGTTTGTTAAAGCATAGTATTTATATGCCATAATATTTTGCGAATCGAGTTTAAAAACTATATCCAAATCTTCTATGACAAGCGGATCAAGTTGAAGCGACATATTTGCGATTGCTCTGTTTAGATAAGCTTCGGCATAATTCGAATCAAGCGAAATTACTTTGCTGAAATTTTGCTTTGACAGCAAAACGCTGTCCGAATACAGCTGTGCATACCCTAAGTAATTATATGCATTGGGATTTAGTGAATCTAGTGTGATATACAGATTCATATCGTTCATTACAGTTTGCAAATCTCCAAGCATTATGCAGGTAAGAGCACGGCCAAGAAGTGCCTCGCAATTCTTGCTGTTTTTTGCTAGTATTTTGTCATAAACAGACTTAGCATCTGAATAATTCTGTTTGTTAAATGCTTTTTTTGCTTTATCAAGTTGAGTCATTTTGGGCTTCGCATGCAAAATCACTAAAGATAAAAGCAAGACCGGCAAAATGATATATATGCGTTTCATTTTTTTATTATGTTTAGTTTTATAAAGATTTCCAAAAATACGGATAATGGCGGAAAAAAACAAGTTAAAAGCAATATTATCGATTTATAAACGTTATAATATTATTAAAATAAATACAGAAGATAGACCGATGAAATCGATTACATATATCAGACATGCAAATGCGGAGGGTGGCACTTTCTCGAACGACTTCGCTCGAAATCTTTCTCAGACCGGCAGGGACGACGCGTTCAATATGGCTAATATATTTTCGAACGAAAACGAAAGACCGGATTTTGTGCTATCTTCATCTGCGGTTCGTGCAGTGCAGACTTTTTGCTATTTCGCTGATCGACTGGCAATTCCGAAAGAAAACATTATATATGACAAAGCACTTTATATGGGAAATTGCCGAACGTTGTGTCGGGCAATAGAAGCAGTTCCGGAGCAACACAACAATTTAATGATTGTGGGGCATAATCCGACTATTTCGGAAATGATTTGCCGCTATGGCGATGTTACAATCGGTAATGTACCGCCATGCACGATTGTGAAAATTAATTACGATGCTGACACATGGAGTTTAGCGTTGGATTCTGCAGCAAAAGTTGCAGCAGTCTATTATTCAAGTAAATTCAGAACAAAATAAATAACGATGGAAACAGAAATGAAAAATTCAGGAAAATTTATACTTTTGTGTGCTATGCTTAGCACATTTACAATGACAAACCCGATTTTTGCACAGCAAAATCAAAAAAAACAAGTAAATAAAATTTCGGATGTTAGAGAAGAAAGGCGGAAAGTTATGAATATTAAAGTTGAAGCGACTACACAAGATGCCGGAAAACCAATTCAAAAAGCCAAAATTACTTCGAATGACAATATACAGACACTGCTTGAAAACAGACAGTCATTCAGAGATTTTGCCGAGGGAGATTCGTTAAATGCTCGCGAACTTGCTGCTATTTTGTGGTGTGCCAATGGAACTAATCGCGAAGGGAAAGGCAGAACAGCCCCAAGTGCTCTTGCAATGAATTTGATAGATATTTATGTATTTAATAAAAGCGGCGTGTATAAATGGGATCCGGTAAGCTCAACTATTCTTCCAATTTCAAGTGCTGATATGCGCATTGAAACCGGCATGCAGGAGTTTGTACAAAACGCCGCACTAAATCTTGTAATGGTATTTGACAGCAAAAAAATCGAAAAACAGAAGCCGGATATGGAACTTGAAAAAGACAAAGCGGCAATTTATGCCGCTATTGAAGCCGGTGCGATAAGCGAAAATATTTATTTAACTTGTGCCGCATTGAATTTGGGAACAGTTGTCCGCGGTTCGTTTGATAATGATAAAATTTTGAATATCCTGCAACTGATGCCTGAAAATTGCAGTGTAATCTGTGCTCAGTCAATCGGCAGAATGCCTAAATAGTCGATGAACTCTAAGCAAAAAATTTTAATCCTCGGGGCGGGGATAGCCGGAATGTATGCCGCCGAAAGGCTCGCGGAAGATCAGGATTCGGAAGTTACTCTTCTGGAGGCAACCGGACATCTTGGAGGGCGTTGCTTTTCATTTTTCGACGAAAAATCCGGCGAAACAATCGACAACGGACAACATCTTTTTGCGGGAGCATATAGTGACTTTTTCGATTTCCTGACTCGTTGCGATGCAATGGAAAAGGTTAACGGCTTCGGTGAACTGAAAATTCCGTTTTATTCGCCGGCAAAAGGCGATGAGTATAACTTGAATTTAGGCGACGGCAGTAAGTCGTCGCTTTTATTCGGGATACTGGGACAGTCGTATTTTACGCTTCCGGAACGTCTGAAATTACTGAAAACTGCACGCAAATTAATTTCTATGAAGCATGTAGATTCCTCGAAAACTGTTGCCGGTTTTTTGCATGAAAGTGGGCAAACCGAATTGTCTATGCGGGCGTTTTGGTCTCCGTTGACTATTGCAATACTGAATACTTCGCCTCTGAATGCTCCGCTTACACTTCTGGCAAGTGCACTTCGAAAGATGTTTTCCGAAAATTCCGGCAGACCGCTTTTGATGTTTCCGACTACGAATTATGCGGATTTATTTGCGAATTATTGCCACATTATGGCATCCAGACATGCAAAAATTGAATATCAAGCACGAGTTAAACGCATAATAATTAATGATGGACTTGCTCAGGCGGTCGAACTCGAAAATGGAGATATTTTACACGCTGATATTATTGTATCGGCTTTGCCGTATCACGCATTACGAAAAGTACTTTCGGACGATATTCTGGCATTGCCCGGTTTTAAAAATCTGATGTTTTATCGTGATTCACAGATTTTATCGGCATACCTTTGGTATGATAAACCAATCAAAACTCCGGCGATGTTTGCGTTCTTAAACTCCGCGATACAGTGGGGATTTAATCGTCGAAGATTGCAGCCAAGCGAAAGCAAATTTCGCTATCCATCGTCATTTGCTTTTACGGTTAGCGATGCGGACAGTCTGAAAGATGTGAACAGATATGAGATAGCAGATTTATTTTCTGAAATTCTGGGCGATTCGATGTTTGAATTTAAAGGACTGCAGCCGGCACATTGTCGGGTAATTCGATCATATAAAGCGACTTTTGAAGCATATCCGGAATTGGAAAAGTATCGAATTGAGCAGGAAACCGAAATCCCGAATTTTGTCTTGTGTGGAGATTGGACTCAAACCGGCTTACCTGCAACTATCGAAGGAGCCGCAAGGAGTGGGAGGCTGGCTGTCGAAGTACTTCAAAAATAAACAATGGGCGATCAAATAGATCGCCCTCTTGTTAGCACTTGCCGAAAAAACATTTTAAAAACGAACTGTTAAATTTACAATTATTTCTGTCGGCTTAGAGTCGATTGTATATCGTGAATTTATGTCGTTGCCATACAGCGTGCGAAACTCGGTATATTTAGAAAAACGTGCAGCAGCATCAATACGCACACCCGGCGTTACGCTTACACCCGCACCGACCGCAATGACTTTTTTGTCTGCACCGGTAACGTCGTCGTCATAAGGCGAAGTGGTCGAGGTATAACTTGCTCGCAGGCTTACCGGAATTAGCGGAAAACTATATTCGGCACCAAATCCCCAAGTTACTTGTCCGACTAACTCGCTTATAATTAATCGATTAACGGCATCAATATTCATTTGGGAAATAGTTTGATCTTCAGGGTCATTGCTAAATGAAGCGTCGCTGAATTCTACTTGCGAAGCGTCTGTGTATTCAATTCCGGTCGTAAAAACGAGTCCGGCAGCATAAAATGATACTCCGGCATTAT
>JAQUZU010000102.1 GCA_028691175.1 Candidatus Kapaibacterium sp.
GATGAATTAATAAAAGAAGTACAACTTTTTACTGAAGAAGAGCAGAGCGGGAATGTCCTGACAGATGTATTACTGAATGGTGATAACATAATATTCGGTATGCAAAATGTTGAAACCGGCGAAGGAACTATAAAGTCTGTATCTTTGAGCGATAACTCCATAGAGACTCTGCTGACACTGTCAGGCGTTGTCCGGAAAGTATTATTCGCAAAAAATGATGAAAATGTAATCTATATCACCGGAAAATCAGATGAATATGCAAACTTTTCTGATCAAATATGTCTATATGTACGTGCAACAGGTTCGACACTTCGTTTAGAAAATATCTCAGTCGATGACGTAATCTTTTCTGCAGATTCGACTTCGATAATTGCTTGTTATTCCGAAAAAAATGAAGCCGGCGAGCAAAAATCCTATCTTGCGTATATTGATTTTAATACTTTGGAAGTGCTAAACATGCTTGAATTGCCGGAGAATTGTCATGGTAAGTTGGCAGTTGATCCGCAGACACGCAAAATAATTATTGCGAGCGAACGGCTGTATGCTTTTGCCGATATTCGTCCGAGCGATGTTCTGTCGGCTGATTTTTCTGCTGATACAAAAATTGCCGAAACAAACTCGGATGTAAAATTCTATAACGCTTGCACCGGAAATCCGCAAGAATATTTATGGAATTTCGGCGATGGCACTACCTCGAATTTACCGAATCCGGTTCATCAGTTTGCGGCTTCCGGTGTGTATTCGGTGGAACTGACAATTACAAAAAATCAGACTACGAGCAAGAAAGTTAAGCAAGAGTATATTCAAATAGTCGATAAATTAAATATTGATTTTACAGCCGATAAAACTGACGGATTTAAGCCGCTCACAGTGCAATTTACGGAGCGTTTCTCAAACAATATTGTGTCGCGAAAATGGAATTTCGGCGATGGAGCCGAGTCGGACGAGGAAAATCCGCAACATATTTATCAGAATGAAGGTCAATATACAGTTGTTTTGATTATAAATAACGGCGTTCGTTCGGATACTTTAACCAAGATTAACTATATAAATGTTGATACTGTTCCAAGCGAATATATTACCGATTTTACAGCAGATTTCGAAACAGGATTGCTCCCGTTGGAGGTTACTTTTACACCGCTGACTACCCCGAGTTCAACATATTGGGAATGGAATTTCGGTGATGGCACTACTTCGAACGAAACTTCGCCGACGCATGTTTATACAGATTACGGCAACTATACTGTATCATTAAAAGCAGGCAAAGAGCAGTATTTTGATACGGAAACCAAAGAGCGATATATCAAAATTTCGCGCGGAAATATCGACGGTATTAATGTTGTAGAAGAGTATGAACTGAATTATGTCGGTACAAATCGCGAGGGACTCTCTGCCGGTCAGACTTCGACTTCGGTAGTCGGATTTGATGTCGTTGCGGATTCTTCCGATAATGAATTTAGCGAGATGGGAATCTTAAATCCGGAAACCAAGCAAATAACATTTTATAATCTTGCGGGAATCGGACAGGCACCGACTCCGCGTTATCTCGCACCTCTGAGAAATGATAACTTTGCTTTTGTTACTTCGACATTTGTAAACAATTATTCAAATCTGAAAATTGTAAGATATAACAAAATGGGCGAATCGTTTTCTACATATAGCGATCGAAGAAACCAGAATATTTTGCCGCTTGCTACTTTAGCAGATGGCGAAGCATTGCTTGTCGCATCTGTTGCTAACGACACAACATTGCGGCTTTCTAAATTTGATGCAAGCAGCCGGTTTGAGTTTGACAAAGATTTTAATCACGGGAAAACTTGTACAAATACTTTTGTTAAGATAATGAAGTCCGGCGATTATTACTGGATGATTTTGAAAGAAAATGACGGAGAACTTGCGAAATTGATCAAATTGGCGGCAAATGGCGATTCTCTTGCTCAAATCAATATGTTTGAAAATGCCTATTATCATGTTGCTGATGCGTATTTCGACAGCAATCAAAATTTAATTGTTGCCGGTTCGTATCGATTCCTTACCGAACTCGATCCTGTTTATAGTTTCGTTGCAAAGTATGATGCAAATAATGAGCAAGTCTGGTATAATCAGTTTAGCGGTAGTATTGAACTGCCTTCAATTGATGAGACTGTTGGTAGTAATGAGCGGAAAAAGTATATTGCCGGAGGTTCTATTGACGGAAACGTTGGGTTCGTGGCTTTTGACGAATCAGGCGCAAAACTAAATGAATGGAAGTTTTTAAATCGCCTCGGTAAATTTAACGATGTAATTACGTTGCAGAATAATGATTTGCTGCTTACCGGCTATTTGTATAATCAGAAGAATAAGAAGAATTTTTACTGCATGCAGGTCAGCAGCGAAAATTCGTATTCCGGTGTTAAGGAAAACAAAAATGATGCGATGCTTATTTCGCCGAATCCGAGTCATGGTGTGATTGAAATTCAAACAGAGACAGCTGCTTCGCTGAGAATTTTTGATGTTTCCGGTAAAATGGTATTTGAAAAATCCGATTGTGAACTTGTCGGCGAGATTGATTTGTCGAATTTGCCTAATGGTACTTATACTGCTGTTGTAACAAATGGCAAGCAGGCGAAAAGCGGAAAATTTGTTATTTTTAAATAAGGGAAAACATGTATTACGAACCCGATTCGATTGAAATTAATAATAGAAAATTCGAGAAATTGTATTCGTTTGAAATTCTTCAGGCAAGAGTTGAGGAATTGGCGAAAAAAATTAATCGCGACTATGCCGGTCAGACATTGGAAATAGTTGTTGTGTTGACCGGTGCAATGCCGTTTGCGACGGAACTGATGAAGTTTCTGACCTTAGATGTGCGTGTAAGGACGATTTCTGCAAAAAGTTACGGTGCCGCAATGGAAAGCAGTGGTAAGGTAAATATTGGTCGCAACGATCTAAAACTTCTTGGCGAAAATGTTTTGATTGTCGAAGACATAGTCGATAGCGGGCGTACAATGCACACATTAACTGCGAAGCTGCGACGAAATAATCCGAAAAGTATAGAAATTGCTGCACTGTTTTTAAAACCGAAAAAACTGGAATTTCCGGTTGTAGCAAAATATGTCGGGTTCGAAATTGGTCCGGAGTTTGTAGTTGGATTCGGACTTGACTATGACGAGCAGGGACGCCAATATCCGGCAATATATTGCTTAGCGGATTAATTTAGTTTGAATTTGTTCGCGCGATTTATTATTTTTGTATTTTTATAATACGGCATAAAGATGGAAATATTATCTGACAATAAACAAAACGGTCGGCTGGATTGGTTTATACTTATTCCGATTATCGGGCTGATGCTTTTTAGTCTTGGATTCGTTTTTAGTGCGAGTGCCCAGAAATCTCTTTCAGTATTTGGTGAATCAACTAACTATCTTATTAGCCATGCTGTTAAAGTGGTAGTTGGAATAATAATCATGTTTGTTTTCGCTAAACTTGATTATCATGTTTGGCAACGCTATTCTAAGGTGTTTATTTTATTTTCGATAATTCCGCTTGTGTTGGTATTCTTTGCAGGTAAGCCACAGAATAATGTTTATCGTTGGCTCGAGGTAGGTCCGCTCTTTAGTTTTCAACCGTCAGAACTTGCAAAATTTGCACTGATTACTCACATCGCAACTCTGCTTACCGAACGACAGCCGTGGATTAAGACTTTTAAGTACGGCATGATGCCGCCATTGATTTGGACCGGGATTATTGCCACTTTAATTGCGTTACAACCAAATTTTTCGACGGCTTTTGCTACATATCTGATTGCAATGGGCATGATGTTTATTGGCAATATTAATCTTTTGCATATAATATATACGGGGGTCGGTTGCTCTGTAATTGCTGCAATATACGCTGTCAGTGCTGATTACCGTGTGCAGCGTCTTACGGCTTTTATTTCAAATATTGGCAACCAAAACGTTTTAGATGATGGCGCATACTATCAGACCGGACAGGCGATAATTGCATTCGGAAACGGTGGTTTGTTTGGGCTTGGAGCGGGGCAGAGCCGCCAGAGTAATCTCTTTTTGCCGGAGTCTTTTGGTGACTTTATATATGCGATTATTGGCGAGGAGTATGGTTTTCTGGGTGCCGGACTGATTATTATCGCTTTTTTGCTGATTCTTTGGCGTGGAATAGTAACAATCCGAAATGCAAAAGATAATTATGGATATTTTCTTGCTGCAGGAATTGTGATGACGTTTACTTTTTATGCGATGATAAATGCCGGGGTTAATTGCGGAATTTTTCCGAATACCGGTGTTCCAATGCCGTTTATTAGTTACGGAGGTACGGCAATATTTATTTATGCTGCTGCGATTGGTACTTTGCTGAATATTTCTTCGCAAGCAGGTAATTTGTCATTAAAACAGACAAAATGATTTCTTGGCATATTCTTTGATTAATACGAAACAAGTTCTTTTGTTTGTTTAATCGGGAAAATAGAAATGGATAGACGCCGATTTGTTGGAACGACGCTGAGTAGCCTTGCCGGAATTGCTGCCTTGAGCAAAAGCTTGATTGCAGATGAGACTCCCAAAATTACAACTGATTCGAGCGATGAATTAATTAAGCCTAAATTCCTGATGCCCGGAGATACTGTTGGAATAATTGCTCCAAGTACTGCTGTAACCGATCCGGACGATATTCGTAGAGCAAAAGAAGTCCTCGAATATTTCGGTTTGAAATATAAACTTGGCGAGCATGTTTTACACGGAACAGGCTATAAAACTCGTAGTATAGAGGAGCGCGTAAGCGATTTGCATGCAGCATTTTTGGACGACGAAATACGTGCTGTGTTTGCAATTCGTGGCGGTTATGGGGCACCGCAGTTGCTTGATAGTATCGATTATGAATTAATCAAGAAGCACCCGAAAATACTTATTGGCTATAGTGATATTACTTCACTTTTGCTGGCGATTCACAAGTATTCCGGGCTGGTTACTTTCCATGGTCCGATTCTTCTTTCTGCTTTTAGCAATTGCACAATCGGATATTTTAAAAAAGCACTTTTTTCGACTAATCCTATCGGAATAACAGAAAATGCTAAGGACAAAAATATTTTTCGCGAGGTTTTCCCGATTCGGACTGTTGTTCCCGGAAAGGCATCCGGAAGGCTTGTCGGAGGCAATTTAACTTTAGTTTGTAATTCGCTTGGCACTCCGTATGAAATTGATACAAAAGGAAAGATTTTATTTATTGAAGATGTTGGCGAAGAACCGTATAGAATTGATCGTATGCTAACGCAATTACGCCTTGCGAATAAATTTAACGATGCGTCCGGAATTGTTGTAGGGTATTGCAAAGGATGCGGTGATGACGGCTTAAACACGTCACGCTCATTTGACCAATCACTTGGAGAAATTGTAGATAACGTATTCACAAAGTGCAACAAGCCGACTATATATGGGTTAACTATCGGACACACTACAAATCAATTTACGTTGCCGCTTGGCGTAATGGCGGAATTAGATGCAGACTCAAAGATATTAAATATAACAGAAGCAGGTGTTTCTGCATAAAAAAAGGCAATCGAAATAAACGATTGCCTTCGTAAAAATCTTGTTTGGACTATATTCTGCGTCGGAAACCCTGTCCCAATACCTCGTGCGCATCAGTAATAATGATGAACGCGGAGGAATCAATTTCCTTTACTTTTTCGGTCAATGACGACACTTCCTTGTTAGTAGTTACAGTCATAATCATCTCGCGCTCAATATTACGATATAGACCGCGTGTTTTGAGTGATGTGGCACCGCGTGCCATGTCATGCATGATTGCATCGCCTATTTCCTGGTATTTGTCGGAAATAATATAAGCGACTTTCGCATAGTTGAAACCATCAACAATAATATCAATAAGTTTGCTCGATACGAACAGCAGGAAGAATGCATATAATGTTAATGTCAATGCGGAAAGATCACCGTATGCTAAATTCTGGGTTTCGATTACAATTGCTGCAAAAGTGATAACAAAGAAATCGATCATGATAATACCGGTACCCGGTTTTATGCCAAAATGCTTGTTCAAAATAGCGGCAATAATATCCGATCCGGCTGTAGTTCCTTTGAACTTGAAAATTATTCCAAGACCTACGCCTAAGAAAATTGCACCAAGTAAGACTAAAAAGAAAAAGTCTTTGTGCAACAAATCCTGAATTACGACTGTGTCTTGCAAGCGGATAAAACTTAATCCGGGAATCCATGAGTTGCCGGTAAATAAGTCGATAAAAAATGAGTTGATAGTAAAAGCAAAAAATGTACGAATTGCAAAACTATTACCTAATTCCTTTAATCCCCATAAATACAGCGGAACATTTAAAACCCACATTAATATACCGACAGGAAGGAACGGGAACAAATAGTGAATTGCCATGGATAAACCACTTACACCGCCCGGCACTACTTGTGCATCAATAAGGAATACACCGATACCGATTGCCATTATTGCGGAACCTATCGTTAGAAAAATGTAGTCCATTATTGGCAATTTTTTCTTTTTTTCTGACTTTTCAGACATTAACACACCAAATTATATTTTTGATAAAGTTTATTTTCTATATTTCCATAAAAATACGGAATTACAAAAATACAAAAAAAATGCGACATATCAATGAATTAATTGAGGTTGCGGGGGACTAATTGAAGAAGTCCCAATGAACCGATAACCGCAGAATTCGCCCCTGCATTGGATAAAGCGATAAAAAGTAAAAATCTTTGCC
>JAQUZU010000103.1 GCA_028691175.1 Candidatus Kapaibacterium sp.
GAATCATGTAATTGATCATTTTCAGTTTAACATAATCTTCGTGATAAAAATAATATCCTTTTGCGTTACCGTTGCGTGCTCCACTTCCGGAATCTTTGATTAAATACCAAGTAACACCGTCTTTTTCAGTATATCCGACGATATTGATTGCATGATCGTCGCCGGTGGTGCCGTTATCGAAACGGAACTGGCGGGCGTTTTCGTCGATATATTCGCTCGGGATATCGAATGTAGGAATGATTGCGCAATCTTTCAGCGGCAGATAGCCGGCTTCTGAAACGTCGCCACCGATTGAAACCGGATAGCCCGCTTTAACCGATTTTTTCAATGCGTCCATGAAAACATCTAACGGAACATTGTAATTATCGGTTTTGTGGCGCCAGTTATCAACTACGTCGTAGTGCATTTTCGTGTAATACGGGCTTTGCATCAACGAAATAATCATTACATAGTCGTCCGGATTAATCTTCACTTCGTCGCGCAAGAAAGAGGTCGGAGTGAATTTTTTTCCGTTATAGGTAAATTCGGTCGGCGGTTCGCCCATGTAGTCATTCATAATATTTTTGAGCGTAGTGAGGACATCGCCCTCATTCCATGCGTGGTTTTTCTTTACGTTCTCAAGATAGCTGTTCATTTCGTCAAACATTTTTTCATGTCCGTAATGCACCTGTCCCGGTTGTAATCCGGTATAGACTTCTCTCGGCATGCAACCGTATTTTTTCCAAATATCGATCGGACCGTCGTTCTGGCTACCCTGCATAAAGCCGGATTTTCCGCGAGTTTTAATAAATTCTTTTGCTTTTTCGAGATATTCATTATAAACTGTATACATCTCGGAGAATTTGTACTGCTTTTTATAAAGTCTGTAGGCTTCATTTTCGAGATATGAAGTCGTTGCGAAAGCCCAGCAAGTACCCGTATTTCCCTGCGAAATCGGCGCGTTATGCCATATTTTCGTAAATTCATCGAGGCTCTTCGGCAGATTCAGCCCGTCAGTAGAGGCAAAAAGTCTCTTTTTTGTTTCGGTTTTCGGGTTTTCAAAGTCTTCGATAGATTTTTCGATTTCCTTGAAATACGTATTTTCATACTGAATATACTCTACTTTATCGTGGCGCGGAGCCGCTTCGAGCGTTATCGCAGAAGCAAGCATGCCGAGCACCGCAATCTTGTTTAATAGTTTCATTATTATTCCTTTATTTATAATTAAGTGTATGATAAATCTTTCTTAGTTGTGCGTGCAATTCTACGTTATGCACCCGGATAATATCTACTTTGCGGTTCATCATCATCGAATGAATTAGCGCAGTTTGTTCATCGCGCAATTTTGGATCTTTGATATTAAATAATTTACCGATAAATGATTTGCGGGAAATTCCCAAAAGCATCGGCACATTCAGCCGTGCAAATTCGCTGTGGCGACGCAGCAGTTCAAGGTTATGTTCGAGCGTTTTACCGAATCCGATACCGACATCGCCGATAATTTGCTTCACTCCGGCTCGGCGGGCAAAATCGATTTGAGTTTGCAAAAATTCCGTTACTTCGGCTACGACGTCGCCGTATTCCGGATTATCCTGCATGTTTTCCGGCGTACCGATTGCGTGCATAATGACCAATCCTTTACCGAATTTCGCGACTATTTCGGCAATTTCCGGCTGCCAAGTCAAACCTGAAACGTCGTTTATGATGTCCGCACCGGCAGAAAGCGACGCCTCCGCAACCGCAGCCTTACGCGTATCTACGGAAATAACGACGTCCGGGTGCAATTTTTTTAATTTTTCTATAACCGGTACCACGCGTGCAATTTCCTCGTCGTCGGGCACGCACTGCGACCCCGGACGCGTACTTTCGCCCCCAATATCAATTATATCCGCACCGCAAGCGAGCATTTCGCAAGCATATTCCACCGCAGACTGCACTACAGAATGTTCACCACCATCGGAAAATGAGTCCGGCGTAACATTCAATATCCCCATTATTTGCATCACTCTATCCACTATGTATTTACACACCGTACATTACAAAATTACAAAAATTTCAACGAAAAATTGAATAATAAAATCCGATTTGCGCGTTACTTATTCAATTTCGGAACGTGCTTCAAGTCCGACAATGTGCTTGGGCGAAATATTTTTTATATTTCTTCCTCAACTGCGTAATTTATTCGCCATGGCGCGGACTATCGTTTAATATTAGAATCTTCGTGTTTTTTCCGATATTTTTCAAACTTATATTTTTCACGTATCGCACTCTGCTCATCCGGAGAAAGAGCGGAAAAATACGCTTTCCAGCCGGGACAAAAATTTATATGCCATCGCCAAAATCTTCCGCCAAGCGATTTCGCGTTTTTATCGTATTTAGCCCGCATCGAGCAAGTTGCACATTGAGGTTTGTTTTCCATATTTCACTTCCCCTGCTTAGCGTTTTATAAATTTGTTTATTTCTTCTTCCAATATCAGAAAAACTTTTGAAATCAAATATCCGTCTGCAACTGCATGGTTCATGCGGACAGTTACCGGCATCATCAGGCGTCCGTTTTCGTCGCGATATTTGCCCCAGTTGATCGTAGGCGGAAAATACAGATATCCGTCCGGCATTTCTACGTTGAGCGAGTCATACGATATCCACGAAATATATGACGCATCGAACCAGTTCGGGTGATTCTGCATGTCGAGTTTGTAGTCACGGCTTTCCTTCGCGCGAGCAATATCAGCTACAGTCCCGGCATAAAATTTCTCATAATCTTCGAAATATTCGGTATAAACCGGCGTGCAGGTCTCCGTGTCGTCGTGGAAAATATACTGCGTAGGATTAATTTTGTCATACGCAATTAATTCGTTTGTCTCCCAAAGATAGCCCAAGCGATAGTCTTCGCGAGAATTTAATGTTTTAGCAAGCAAGTAAAGAAAATTGATGTAAAACTTGGTGCCGGTGCGTTTCGAATGCGCAACCAAGTCCGTCACGTCGATTCTGTTCGTAATCGATACAGAGCACTTGCAGTCTTCCGAAAAGTGACGGAAAACGCCCTTTCGGTAATATTTTTCTTTATCTATAATTTTATAATTTTTCATCTTTATAATTTCTGTTTTGCGGCTTTTTGCTCTTTTTTACTTACCCAGCTTCCGTAAACTTCGCTGACATTTCCGGAGGTTATAAACGCGTTGATTTTCTCATCTGAGATAAGTTTCATAAGTTTCGTGAATTCATATTTCGATAGCAGGACTTCAATTTCAATTTTCTTTTCGTTGCTGTATCCACCGGTAATTTCATAGAGAGTAACGCCGCGTACAAGCTCGTTGATAATAAACTCGCGGATACGTTCGTGCTCCGGCGATATAATGCAGACGCGCTTTTTTTTGTTCAAACCCGCAGTGAAGTAATCGACCACCAAGCCGTTAATCCATGTACCGATCAATCCCATCACAACCATGTGGAACGGGTTGATCGCAAACGCCGTGCAGCAAATCAAACCGCCGGCAACAGTTATGCTTACTCCAATATCGAAGTGCAGATATTTATTTACTATTTTCGCCATGATGTCAAGCCCGCCGGTCGAGGCATTAATACGGAAAAGCACAGCCTGTACAAGACTCAGCATCAGCACAAAGGTCATCAAATCAAACCACGGATCGCCCATAACAGACGGAGTGCGCGAACCTTCGACCAAGAAATTCTCGTACGGAGCATATTTCTCGAACACGCTGATTATCGGACCAAGAATAAGTGCAGTATAGCATGTTTTTGCACCAAATTCTTTGCCGATCAAAAAATACGCCATCACCAGCAAAATCGCATTAACAACTAAAATCACAGTCGAAACCGGCAATTCATAACCGAGAACCTGCTCGGAAATTCCGCTGATCACAATCGAAAAACCGGAAATACTACCGATAATCAACTTGCTCGGTACCAAAAAATAATATACTGCCATACCGGTGAATATCATACCCAATGTCATAATGGTTAATTCCTTCCAGAATTTACCGGTAGCGAGCAGAGACGCAAAATTTGTCAACTTCGAATTCATGTAATACCCTTTCGCTTTTATTGATTTTCTTTTTGGAGAATATAGACGATTAAATTTGAATATTATTAAAAATAACTCGCTGTTGTTTGCCGCACGAGTTCTCGTCTTTGTCTGCACTAATCTCCACACTCGATCGTCTAGAATTTTCAAGAAGTATAATTTTTATTGCTAAACAAAATGAACTCGTTATCGAATAAATTCGCATTCTTTATTTTGGTTTTTCTTGCTGGAATGCAATCGGTATTCGCCGCAAATTTCAAGGCATCTGCAAACCCGAACCGCCTCGAAGTCGGGCAGCAACTGCAAATTACGTTCGAAGTGAACAGCACTAACGTCTCCGGATTTAAAGCTCCGGTTTTCAGGAATTTCTCCGTTCTCGCCGGACCGAGCCAATCGAGCTATACGCAGATTATTAATAATCGCGTCTCGCAGTCGTATTCATATTCGTATGTTTTGAAAGCCGAAAAAGAAGGCACTTTTACCATTCCGCCGGCAGACATTAAAGTTGATGGCAACCTGATGCACTCGAACAGCGTCCAAATCACAGTAACGAAAGCGGATCCGAACCGGTTAGCCGCCGAAAAGAAAAAGAAGGACGAGCAAGATAAAGCAAACAAAGATCTTGACAAGCAGGCAAAGGAAATTATCGCGAAAAATCTTTTCATGCGGCTCAGCGTAAATAAAAATTCCGCCTATAAGGGCGAGCCGGTCTATGCGTCATATAAGTTATATGTTCATCCGGAGCTTAATCTGCTCAACATTGCCGCCCCAAAGATGCCGGTTTATAACGGTTTTTGGTCGCAGGAAATCGATATTTCGCAAATCGCATTCACTTCTACCGAGACAATTAACGGCACACGCTATAAAGTCGCAGACTTGAAGAAAGTTCTGCTGATCCCGCAGCAAACCGGCAACTTGGTCGTCGAACCACTTGAAATGGAATTTACAGTCCGCCTCCGCACGCAGAGTAATTCGCGCCGACGCGGCAGCTTCTTCGACGATTTCTTTGACGATCCGTTTGCGTCAAATTACAAAGATTTTAAGTATAACGGCAAATCCGCCTCCGCAAAAGTTAATGTCAAGCCGCTTCCGGAACCGCTTCCGACGGAATTCGGCAACGCAGTCGGCGATTATAAATTTACTACAACCATCGACAAGACAAAACTCAAAACTAACGAGCCGGTCAGCCTGCGGATGAAGATTTCCGGCATCGGCAATCTGAAACTCGTTCAGGCTCCGCTCATCAATTTGCCGACAGATTTCGAGCAATTCGAGCCGAAAATTAACGATAAAATCGCTATGTCCGCCGCCGGAATGAGTGGCGAAAAGGATTTTGAATATATCATTATTCCGCGAAGTGCCGGAAAATTCACGATTCCGTGCGCGAAATTCGTCTATTTTGATTACGAAAAAGGCAAATATATTACGCTGAATTCGGACGACATTCAAATTGAAGTCGAAAAGGGACTTTACGCAAACTACGGCACAAATTTGCAAGATGTAGCACTGCTAAACTCAGATATTCGTTTCATCAAGCCTGAAAGTGATTTTTGGCAAATCGGTTCTCACACGCTGACCTCGCCATATTTCATTATCGCAATATTAATTCCGCTGGGTGCGTTCATATTTTTGATTTTATACAAACGTCGCAAAGAAGAACGTCGCGACAATATCGGCGTATATAACGCTAAAAATGCCGCAAAATACGCCAAAAAGCGTTTTGCTTATGCTCGCAAAGAACTCGAGAACGGCAATCCCGACGCGTTCTATACCGAAGCACACAAAGCAATGTTGGAATATTTAGGCTTTAAATTTGAAATGCCGGCGGCAGAACTCACCAAGGAAAATATTCTCCGACTAATGTCCGAAAAAGCCGGCGACGACGGCACAGCAACTGCGGAGCTTGCCACAGACTATATTGCAAAGTGCGAATTTGCACGCTACGCTCCGTCGGGGGCGGTCGGCAGCCCACAAGAGTTACTTGCCGAAGGCGAAAATATCATCATAAATTTCGAGCAAATTCTCGCGAAAGGACGGAAAGCATAATGAAAAATTTCATGCTAATGATTGCCACAATCTGCATTTTTGCCGCGTGCAACCTGCTTGCACTCAGCCAGTCACAGGAGATTTTCGAAAAGGCTAACCGCCACTACAAAGCAGGAAATTACGACGCTGCCACTGAATTATACACCAAAATTCTCCTTTCGGGCAATCATTCGTCCGAATTATACTATAACCTCGGCAACGCGTATTACAAGGCGGGAAATTTTCCGAAATCGATTTTGAACTACGAAAAAGCAAAACTCCTCAATCCGGGCGACGCGGATATTGATCTTAACTTGCGCATCGCTCGCGGGAAAATAGTCGACCGCATTCCGGTAATCGAGCCGTTTTTCCTGTATTCGTGGGCAAATTCATTCGCTGCCAGCAACGACTCCGACGGTTGGGCAAGCGTAGTTTTCGGCTTTTTCGTTTTCATGCTCGTACTGCTCGCGATGAAAATGTTCGCCGTTCGCCGCTGGAAACGTCGTGCTTATTTCATTGGAGCGTGCGTCGCGGGCTTTGGTGTAATTATTGCGCTGACGTGCTCGATTTATCGTCTGAATATTGAAACCGCAAAAAATACCGCAATCGTTATGACGCCGGTAGTTGATCTGAAATCAGGTTTAGATCCTGCTGCGGAGACGTCATTCGTTCTGCACG
>JAQUZU010000005.1 GCA_028691175.1 Candidatus Kapaibacterium sp.
CAAGCGGCGTGCAGGATTGCCCGACACATAGAACGAGAGTTCCTCCGGCAATTCGTAAAGTCCGTTTTCCTCCGCAAGCAACATTTCGTAGTCGTCGCCCGAAGCCGGGCGAAAAGTCATGTCGCCGGCAGGCTCAAACGACTCGTCGTATTCGTTGAAAACATTGAGAAAAGTTTTATACGCAAATCCCAAGCGCAGGCAAGCATTAACTTCGATCGTATTTTCCGACAGACAAATCACAAGTTTAACATCATATTCGCGAATAATCCGGCGAATCAACTCCTCGGCAAATTCATTATAATTGCTATTAATGCAGAAATCGATCAGGCGATTTTCGTTTATGCAGAAATATCCGATTTCTTTTTCGGCGACAATGGCATAGCACGCCGCCGTTTCAACCAAAAACTCAGAGTAAAGTACCGGATGAATTGTGGCAAATTTTTTATTTTCCGCACGCATCCGCGGTATTTCTTCGTATGCACTTTCTATAAATTTCATCTCACTTGCATTCATTTTCATATTCTCTTTGTATAATTTCGTTTGTACTTTTTAGGACGTATCGGAATATTTTTTTATTGCATATATTTAGATTTTTCATTCGTTTTTTTCGAAAAAATGCAAAAAAAGGCAGTTCTTCGATTTTATTCTGCGAACTGCCTTTTGATATTCAATTTATTTGCGAAATTATTTTTTCATCTTCGCCCACGAGTCGCGCAATCCGACTGTGCGGTTAAAAACCGGAGTGTCGGGCTTCGAATCGATGCTGTCGGCACAGAAATAACCGACGCGCTCGAACTGGAATTTTTCGCTTGGTTTTGCATCCATCAGCGCAGGTTCTACCCATGCTTCAATAGTTTTCAGCGAGTCCGGATTTAGATTGTCGAGGAAAGTTTTGCCCTCCGGCGCTACGTCCGGATTTTCAGTCAGGAAGAGATTATCGTACATTCTGACTTCTGCTTTCCGCCCAAATTCCGCACTTACCCAATGGATTGTACCCTGTACGCGACGTCCGTCCGGAGAATTTCCACCGCGAGATGCCGGGTCGTAAGTACAAATTAATTCAACTACTTCGCCGTTTGCGTCTTTGATTACTTCTTTGCATGTAATGAAATATGCATAGCGCAAGCGGACTTCTTTGCCCGGAGCGAGGCGGAAGAATTTCTTCGGCGGATTTTCCATAAAGTCATCGCGCTCGATGTAAATTACTTTCGAGAATTTCACTTTGCGGGAACCTGCATTTTGATCTTCCGGATTATTGATTGCGTCGAGTTCGTCGTCGTGAAGATCGTCCGGATAATTTTCGATTGTAACTTTCAGCGGATTGATTACGGCCATACGGCGAGTGGCTACTTTGTTCAGATCCTCGCGAATACAAAATTCGAGGACACTGTAATCAACGATACTTTCGGCTTTCGTTACGCCGATTCTCTCGGCAAAATTGCGAATCGCCGCCGGAGTGTAGCCGCGACGACGGAAGCCGCAAATTGTCGGCATACGCGGATCGTCCCAGCCGGAAACGTAATTTTCCATCACGAGCTGGCGGAGTTTGCGCTTGCTCATAACGAGATAGTTTATGTTTAGTCGTGCAAACTCGATTTGCTGCGGGTGGCACGGAGTTTTCAGCACTTTCAAATACCAATCGTACAACGGGCGGTGATCTTCAAATTCGAGGGTACAGATTGAATGCGTAATGCCCTCGAGCATATCGGAGAGGCAGTGCGTAAAATCGTACATAGGATAGATGCACCACTTGTCGCCGGTGCGGTGGTGATTCATTTTTTTGATGCGGTAAGTAACCGGGTCGCGCATGTTGATGTTCGGCGACGCCATATCGATTTTCGCACGCAGTGTGTGTGTGCCATCCTCGAATTCGCCGTTTTTCATTCTCTCGAATAGGTCAAGGTTTTCCTCTACCGATCTGTCGCGCCACGGACTCGGTTTGCCCGGTTCGGTTAGCGTTCCGCGATTTGCGCGGATTTCTTCCGGAGTTTGCTCGCAGACGTATGCCAAGCCCATTTTGATTAATTGAACAGCATATTCGTATAATTTATCGAAATAATCCGACGCGTAATATTTGCGGTCGTCCCAATCAAATCCGAGCCATTTTACGTCTTCCTGAATCGAATCCACGTATTCTACATCTTCTTTTACCGGATTAGTATCATCAAAGCGCAAATTTGTAATTCCGCCGAATTCCTTCGCGAGTCCGAAATTCAGGCAGATAGATTTCGCGTGTCCGATATGCAGATAGCCGTTCGGCTCAGGCGGGAACCGCGTATGTACTTTTCCGCCGTTTTTATTGACCTTCAGGTCTTCGGTGATTATCGTTTTTATAAAGTTATTTGCAACTAAATTTTCGTTTGGATTTTCCATTTTTCGTGGTTCCTGATATATTTTTATTATAATTCAAAATTGAATAATTTGACTGTACACCACACATAGGCACCCTTCGCAACGCTCGGGGAGCCTATGGTTTTATGTGTTTTTCGATGCGTCTTTTTCTCTATCGAGAGCGGACGCAAGTTCCTTAGCCCTGTGCGAGAACTTTAGTTCTCTCGGTCTGCATTTTGTCGTAATCAGCCAAGAATTGCGCAACGCCTTTGTCTGTCAGCGGGTGATTAAGCGACTGCATCAACACCTTGTATGGCACAGTTGCAATATCGCAACCTGCTTTTGCAGCCTGGATAATGTGCTCCGGGTGGCGAATAGATGCAGCAATAATCAGCGATTCGAGTCCCTGTTTATCCCATATTTCACAAATATCTTTTATTACTTCATTGCTATCTACGGCGATGTCGTCCAAGCGCCCCATAAATACGGATACATAAGTTGCACCGGCATCTGCTGCAGCAAGAGCCTGAGTCGGATTGAACACGAGAGTAACATTCGTCGGAACTTCCTTAGCATACAAGTACTTAACGGCACCAAGTCCGGCGGGAATCATCGGGATTTTGATTGTAGCTTCCGGGAACCATTCGAGAATGCCTTCGGCTTCTTTGATCATGCCATCGGTTTCCGTAGAATTAACTTCTACCGACAGATGTCCGCCGACGAGTTCATGAATTTCCAACAATCTTTTTTTGATATCGATCGACGGATCTTCTTTTGCCAAAAGAGACGGATTAGTCGTTACTCCGCTTATAAAGCCGTAATTGGCAACTTCGCGAATTTGATTTATATTCGCTGTATCAAGATATAATTCCATTATTATTTCCTAATTATATTATAAATTTACTGATTATCCTTTTACTTCGCCGATAACGAGAGCTTGCTTCATAGCGAGCATTTCGAGAACTTTATCGACATTTTCTTTCGGCACGCATACGATCATGCCGATTCCGAGATTGAAGACGTGTCGCATTTCTTCGTCGGAAATGCCACCGACTTTTTGTATTAAGTCAAATATCGGCAACGAGTTCCAGCAATTCCAATCAATACTCAGCGAGAGATTTTCTTTGCGCAAGATGCGTTTTGTATTGCCGACTATGCCGCCGCCGGTAATGTGCGAAATTCCGGTTGCGAGTTCTTTGTCTAAAACCGGCATCACATACGGCAAGAACGACGGGTGAACCGCGAGAAGTGCATCCGCGATTGTGCAGCCGAGTTCATCGACGTAATCATCTACTTTGAACTTATCGAGTAATACTTTGCGGGCGAGCGAAAAGCCGTTCGTCTGCAAGCCGTTTGTCGGAATACCGATAAGCACGTTGCCGGCTTCGACTTTTAAGCCGTTCAGAACGCGGGATTTCTCTACCACGCCGACAATAGTTCCGGACAGGTCGTATTCGCCTTTTTGATACATGGACGGCATTTCTGCGGTTTCGCCACCAATCAATGCACAAGAATTTTCGCGGCAGGCTTTTGCAAATCCGCTGATGACTGCTTCCGCTACATCAACTTCAAGTGCCCCGCAACCAAAATAATCGAGGAAAAAGAGTGGTTTCGCTCCGCAGCAAAGAATATCGTTGCAGCAGTGATTTACGAGATCCTGCCCGACTGTGTCGTGGCGGTTCGCAAGGAACGCAACTTTTAATTTCGTGCCGACTCCGTCGGTTGAAGCGCAGAGAATCGGTTCTTTGTAATCTTCGAATTTTGCATCATACAGCCCGCCAAACAGTCCGATATCGGCAAGTACTTTGTCCGAAAAAGTCGAGCGAACAAGCGGTTTAATTCGATTAACGGTTTCTTCGCCGGCTGCTATATCCACTCCGGCTGCTTTATAAGTATTATTCATAAGTATATATATTTTTGTGGTTATTTGATTTCATCATAGATTTGGAGTGTTTCCAATATATGAATAACGGATTTATCGCAAGAATATTGCAGAGAGGCTAAAAATAATATTTCTTCCTCCGCCTTCATAACAAATAATCAATATATCGAAAATTTTTACACTTCATAACAACAATATTTCTTTAAGGAAATCGTTAAGAACTTTGCAAGTAATTTATTCACGAAAGGAAAAATCAATGTTAAACGAAAAAATCGAAAAATATCTGAACAAACAGATTAACGCCGAAATGTGGTCGGCATATCTTTATTTGTCTATGTCGGCATATTGCCAAAACAACGATCTAAAAGGCTTTGCAAACTGGTATTTCGTTCAGTTCAAAGAAGAGCAGGACCACGCAATGATTTTATTTAATTATGTCAATTCGCGTGGCGGCAAGGTTTCGCTAATGCCTATCGCCGAAGTAGAAACCGAATGGAATTCAATTCTTGCTGCCGCAGAGGATACACTTTGCCACGAAGAAAAAGTTACCGCAATGATTAACGAACTATACTCCATAGCATTGGAAGAAAAAGATTTTGCTACTCAGAGTATGCTTAAATGGTTCATCGACGAGCAAGTTGAAGAAGAAGAAAGCGTGAAAGAAATAATTGGCAAACTGAAATTGCTGCAAGGCAACGGTTTCGGCTTATACACGCTAGACAATGAACTTGCCGCACGCGTCTATACGCAAGCCTCTCCGCTGGCAGCGAAAGCATAAAACCGTGTAAAATCAACTTACAAAGCAAAGGGCGAATTTAATATCCGCCCTTTTTTTATAAATCATTCGAAATTGCCGCCGGCCGCTATGCATTATATACGGCATACATAAACTTGCGCTTGCCGACCTTCAGAAGGTGCTTCGTAGAGAAGTCCGCTTTCTGGCCGATTTCGGCTACACGTTCGCCGTCGATATATACTCCGCCCTGCTCGATCATTTTTTTCGCTTCCTTTTTGGAGGCAACCATTCCGGCGGCTGCTACTGCTTCAACGATAGTCATTTCTGCAGCCGGCAAAACGAAGGTATCAACTTCGTCCGGAATATCCTTCTTTACAAACATGCGTTCAAATTCGTCAAATGCACCCTGAGCGGCAGCTTTATCGTGATAAATTTCCACAATTCGCATCGCGGTTTCTACTTTTGCGTTACGCGGATGTACCGAGCCGTCCAATAAGCCGGCAGCCATTTTCTTTACTTCTTCATCGCTCGCAAAAGCTCCGTATTGGAAATAGCGGGTAGTCAGAGCATCGGAAATCGACATAACTTTGCCGAAAATCTCGCGCGGAGTGTCCGTAAATGCAATATAGTTGCCGAGCGATTTGCTCATTTTCTCGACTCCGTCCGTTCCCTCGAGAATCGGCATAGTCAAGATGCACTGCGGTTCGCAGCCATAAGCCTTTTGAATTTCGCGTCCGACAAGCAGGTTGAATTTCTGATCGCTGCCGCCGACTTCGATATCGGATTTTATGGCGAATGAGTCATAAGCCTGTGCCAGCGGATACATAAACTCGTGCACGCTGATCGGTGTGCCGGCTTTGAAACGCTTGCTGAAATCGTCGCGTTCGAGAAGTTGTGCAACCGTGTAATTCGACGCAAGTTTAATTACTTCCATAAAATTCATTTTGCCGAGCCAGTCAGAATTATAGCGTACTTCGAGCGAATCTGCGAGGAGAAGTTTCGTGGCTTGCTCCAGATAAGACTGCCCGTTCGCACGGGTTTCTTCGATTGAAAGCGCGGGACGCGTCTTGGATTTCCCGGTCGGATCGCCGATCATGCCGGTAAAATCGCCGACAATCAACACAACGTGATGTCCTAAATCCTGAAATTGACGTAATTTATGCAATACCACACCATGCCCGATATGTAAGTCCGGACGGCTCGGATCGGCACCGAGCTTGATTGTCAACGGCTTATTTTCTTTGATGGAGCGATTAATTTTCGCTTCAAGTTCATCTTCCGGCAGCAAATCAAGCGTACCGGTTCGGATGATATCCATTTGTTCGTTTAACGACGGAAACATATTTTTTCCTTATATATTATAGTTGTTATTTTTCAAAAAGTATAAAAAAACTTAGTCTGCCAATTGGTTCGAGAGTTTCCAGATATCGCCGGCTCCCATTGTAAGCACTAAATCGCCGGGCTTAATAATTTTTTTAACTTCCGGATAGAGATCGTTTTTATCGGCGATATAGCGTACGTTTTTATGTCCGAACTGCACTGCTGCATCGGCAATCAACTTTCCGGTTACGCCTTCTATCGGCTCTTCGCGAGCCGGATAAATGTCGGTAACGATTAAAATATCTGCTTCGTCGAACGCCTTGCCGAAGTCCTTATATAACTGCTGCGTGCGCGTATAAGTATGCGGCTGAAAAACGCAAATCGTGCGACGATCCCAGCCGGAGCGTGCCGCCTGCAGCGTTGCTTCGATTTCTGACGGATGGTGTGCGTAATCATCAATCACAATAATATCGTCCTTTTCGCTCTTAATCTCAAAGCGGCGGAAAACGCCGGTAAATGCGGCGATGCCTTCTTTGATTGTCTCAAAATCCACGCCGAGTTCGTGAGCAACAGTAAGCGCCCCAAGAGCATTTTTTATGTTATGAAGTCCGGGAACGTTCAGGTGAACTCTGCCCTGCTTTTCGCCTTTAATCACAACTTCGAAATCTGTACCGTGCTCGAGATAAGTAATATTCGACGCCCGAACGTCTGCATTTCTGCTCAGACCGAAAGTAATGGTTTTCTTTTTAATGTTGGCAAGAATATCTTTTACGCCTTCATCGTCGATACACGCTGCGACAAAACCATAGAACGGGACTTTGTTTGCAAATTCGACAAATGTGCGTTTCAAATCTTCAATATCGGAATAAATATCAAGATGTTCCGCCTCGATGTTATTTATAATCGAAACAGCCGGCGAAAGTTGCAGAAACGAGCGATCGTATTCGTCTGCCTCTACTACAATCCATTCGCCATTTCCGAGGCGTGCATTGGTTCCACCGAAATCTTTCAGGCGTCCTCCTACAATCACAGTCGGATCTAAATTCGCCTTAATCAGAATGATTCCGACCATTGACGTTGTTGTGGTTTTGCCGTGCGTACCTGCAACTGCAAGCGTATATTTCAATCGCGAAACTTCCGAGAGCATCTCTGCGCGACGCAACAGTGGCACGCCGAGTTTCATTGCCGCGAGTGTTTCCGGATTTTTATCTATTTTAACCGCACTCGAATAAACTACTACTTCCGCTCCTTCGATATTTGCGGCGTTATGCCCGATCATGATTTTCGCACCGCGTGCAGCGAGATAATCCGTATTGTCAGAGCGCGACATATCCGACCCGCTCACGCTAAAACCTTGATTTAAAAGAATTTCGGCAATTGCGCTCATTCCGATGCCGCCAATACCGACAAAATGTATATTCTTTGCTGATGAAAACATCTATATTGTTCCTGTATTTTACGAAAATAGAATACAAATATACGAAAATTATGGCAAATGTTCAATCATTGATCGTTAAGCAATATTTTCGCTTTCCTGCGTTTTCCGGAAAATCACGCTGAAAGTAGTCCCCTGCGGCGACGAATCAACTTCAATTTTGCCGTCGTGTTTTTCTACAATTCCTTTCACGATGTAAAGTCCCAAGCCGCTACCTTCGCCTTTCGGCTTCGTGGTATAGAACGCATCGAAAATTCTCTTCCTTACGTCTTCCGGAATGCCCGGTCCGGTATCTCCGATTTTAACGGCGAATTTATCACCCATATCAACGATTGAAAGCGTCAGCGTACCGGAATAATTCATCGCTTGAATTGCATTATGCACGAGGTTTGTCCAGACCTGGTTCATCTCGTCCGGATTGCATTTGAATATCGGTCTGAAGTCGTAATTTTTCACTACGGTTACACCGCGTTTAAGCAAATTGTGATATATAGTAAGCATCATACCGAGGCTGTCGCAAATATCAAAATCCATCCGCTCGTGCTGATTGCTCAGATAGGTATAAGTTTTCAGCGATTTAACGAGTTTGGAAGCCTTGCCGGTAGCAACATCTATATTTAATGCATTATTGAACAGAGCACAAACCTTATACCCGATTTCTATAATTATTTTGGCGTAAGGCGACTTTAACAAGCCGGCAAATTCTTCTATATCGCCGCAAATGCTCATTTCGACAAACATTTCCGCATACATGTCCGCATTTTCGATTCCCATATCTTCCATTTCGCTTGTCAGTTTGCGTCTGTATTTGCGTTCATCGGCAGTAGACATCATTCCGCCATCGTAGCCCGCACGGACTAGCAGCAAATGTAATGCATGTTTATTCTCCGGCGTCATATTATTAAAATCCTTCGGCAGTGTATCCAGCAGTTGCTTCAGCGTATCGCGAATAATCTTAATCGATGAATTTATCGCTCCGAGCGGCGTGTTGAGTTCATGTGCCACTACCGAAACAAGCTGTCCGAGTGCCGCCATTTTCTCGGACTCTACAATCTGGTCTTGCGCTTTTTTCAGAGTGCCGAGCGTCTGCTCAAGCACGTCGTTTTGGCGTGTAAGTTTGCTCACCGCCTTGTCGCGTTCGGTTTCGCGCATATACGTCGCATTCACCAAGATATTAAACGCCTCGTACAAATCGCCGATTTCGTCGCGGCCGACACGCTCGACATGCACCGAATAATCAGCGTCTTCTGTTATTTTTTTCGCAATCGCAGTCAATTTCATAATCGGATTTGATACCGGTTTTTGGAACAAAAACGCAAATCCGAGTGCGAGCAACAGCACAACCACCGAGATACCGAGAATTTGAAGCGTCAGGCTTGCCACGGCGTCGTGGAGCGGCTTTCGAGAAATTGCAAGTTGGAGAGTACCGAGCACCTCGCCGCCGTAAATAACCCGGCAGTACGCACTGATATTTTCGCCGTCATCAATTGTTTCGTTCTGTTTCGGGATACTCGTAGGTTCGCGGAAATTCGTTTTTTTCTTCACATACTTCGCGAACACAGTGCCGTTATTTCTATAAACGACTCCGGCAACGAGATTATCCACGCGGTCAATTTTCGTCAATGTGCGATAAACATCGTCGTTCAGGTCAAATGTCATCTGCACAGCGACATATTCCGCAATAAGCCCGGCATTAACCATCGCATTATCGCGGATATTTTTTTCGAGCACGCGAGTCATGGCAGTCATAATCACGGTATAGCCGACAGTCAACGTAATCACCGCCACCACCATGATTATTAAAATCATTTTATTTTTTATCTTGAGGTCTTTAAATTTTAACATTGTCTTCCCGTGCAATACTCCCATAATTTATCTTTAACGAACGAATAAAGAAATAATTGCTAAATTTGCATTTTTTTTCATATTTATAGCGTTTTGCCCGCAAATTTTCATTTTTATTGTAACTAATACATAATTAATAAAATTTTCTTTGGTTACGTGCAAAAAAAGTGTTAATTTGCATAGCTACAATTGTACAGTAATTCAACATGGCTTGATGACGGTATATGAATTAACTGTTTTTTTTCACAATCAAATTTTTTTTTGGAGTAATTAACAAATGAACGAAGACGCTCAAAAAGTAGGCGAAGCCGCTCCGGCAAACGGCAAAACCCCGATGGACAACATTCAGCCGGCAAGACCTAAGAACGATTTCTCTCTCGACAAGATCACTCAGATCTTAGAGAGCGGTTTTGAAAGTTTAGACCTCGATGACAGTGCATTTAAAGCATTGACAGAAAAAAGCATCACAAGTATCAAAGAAGACGAACTCGTATCCGGTAAGATCGTATACATTACCAAAGACGAAGTTCACGTAGACATAGGATTCAAATCTGTAGGTATTGTCCCCAGAGCTGAATTATTAAACGCCGAAACTCTTGCAGTAGGCGACAAAATTGACGTATTTATTGAAAAAATCGAGGATGTAAACGGTAAATTACTCCTTTCTCGCCGTAGAGCAGACTTTATGCGCATTTGGGAAGACATTCTCAAATTATACGAAGAGCAAAAAATCGTTCCGGTTCGCATTCTTCGCCGTATCAAAGGCGGTATGGTCGTAGATTTGCTCGGTATCGAAGCATTCTTGCCGGGTAGCCAAATCGACGTTCGTCCGGTTCGCGATTTCGATGCATGGGTAAATAAAGTTATTGACGTTCGCGTCGTAAAAGTAAATCACCCGAGCGAAAACGTGGTTGTAAGCCATAAAGTTCTTCTCGAAGAGCAACTCAGCGAACAGCGTAGCGCAATCATCGACAAACTCGAAAAAGGTCTTGTACTCGAAGGTACAGTTAAAGCAATCTCCGACTTTGGCGTATTCGTTGACCTCGGCGGCATTGACGGTCTCGTTCACATTACAGATCTTTCTTGGGGCAGAGTTACTCACCCGAGCGAAATCGTTAAACTCGACCAAATCGTTAAAGTTGTTATTCTGGACTTCGATACAGACAAGAAGAGAATCTCTCTCGGCATGAAACAACTTACTCCACACCCATGGGATACCATCGGCGAGAAGTACGAAAAAGGCATCAAAGTTACCGGTAAGGTTGTCAGCCTGACTGACTACGGTGCTTTTATCGAAATCGAAAAAGGTATCGAGGGCTTAATCCACATCTCGGAAATGAGCTGGACTCAGCATGTTAAACATCCGTCTCAGATCGTTTCCATGGGACAAATGATTGAAGCAATCATCCTCAATATCGATAAAGAAAACAAAAAACTCGCTCTCGGCATGAAGCAACTTGAACCGGATCCATGGGAAGACCTTATGGTTAAATATCCGGAAGGTTCGCAACACCAAGGCGTAGTACGTAACTTAACCAACTTCGGCGTATTCGTTGAATTAGAGCCGGGCGTTGACGGTCTCGTTCATATCTCTGATTTGAGCTGGACAAAGAAAATCCGCCACCCGGGCGAATTCCTCAAAAAAGGCGAATCTTTGGACGTAGTAGTTCTGAGTATCGATCCGTCTCAGCGCCGCATTGCTTTAGGCCACAAGCAAATCAACGAAAATCCTTGGGACTTCTTCGAGGGTAAATATCAAGTTGGTGCAGAAACTGAAGCAAAAGTAGAAAGAATTATCGAAAAAGGCGTTATCGTTGAATTGCCGGACGGCGTTGACGGTTTTGTTCCTGTATCGCAACTTTCTTTCGCACCGGTTAAAAACATCAGCGAATACTTCAAACTCGGCGACGTTCTGCCGCTCAAAGTTGTTGAATTCGACAAAGATGCAAAGAAAATCGTTCTCTCAGTTGTAGAATGCCTCCGCGGAAAAGAAAAAGAAACCATCGATGCCTATAACATGGCTCACCCGGTTCCGAATTCCGACAAAGCTGCATTCGATCCGAATCTCGATCTCCCGATCGAAGAGGATACTGACTACGAATTAACCGAATACACTAAATCACCGTATGAAAAAGCACAAGAAGAAGCTGCTACTGAAGCAACTCCGGCTGAATAATTAAGTGATTTAAAAGATTAAATCTTGAGGGCGGATCCGGTATCCGCCCTTTTTTTGTGCTTTAAGTAAAAAAACAGATTCTCCACTGAAATGCGGGGAACCTGTTTTTATATTTGCGGCAGCAACTACCGTTTATGCGACTGCATTATTTGCAGGCTGCATCGCCGAAATAAATTGCAAGCGAGAGCGTAAAATACGATTTCATTTCCTCGCCATCTTCGCGACCAATTAAGTTGACGTAATTATATTTGGCCTCTATATTCGCAAGGAAGAGATAAAGATCTACGTCAAGTCCGGCACCGAAGCCCGCTCCCACACGATTGTAACTCGGGGATTCATCAAGGTTTAGCGGAGCCTGCACACCGGAATAATTTACATTTACGGTATTTTTATTTATATTATACGAAAGTTCACCGGTCGCATACAGCCCGATTGCAGATCTGAGCAGATAATAATTGATGCCGGCAGAAATCGGAATAATATCCTGAACAGTCTCAAGAGTGACAATTTTTTCGCCGGTGTTCGGATTAGTCACATCGATACATGACTCGGGAAATCTGTTCCACGCAATACCGCCATGCAGCATCACGCCGCTTGACAGCGGAATTCGCGCTTTTGCGCCGATATGATAGCCGGTTTTCGCACCATTTCTAAACATGTTTCCGAGCTCGCCCAAAGACGAAATATTATCGGTATTGTAAACGTTGTTCATTTCATCATTCGGAGTGGAAAGTCCGCCGAAAAGCCCGATGCCCATTCCGGCCTGTGCAGGCATTGCAAGCCCGACAATAGCGGCAATTAAAGTAAGAAATTTTTTCATTTAAGGTCTCCAAGTTAATTTTCAAAAAAGTATTTTAAATTTATAATATTTTGACGTCTATAAACGTTTATAGTTACTAAATATTTTTATTTAAAAGATTTAAAAAATTGTACGATATATTATGGATAATGAACTAAACGAGCTATACCAGCAGGTAATACTCGACCACAACAAAAACCCGCGCAATTTCGGCACGCTCGACCATTGCACACACGAGGCCGAGGGTTTCAATCCGCTATGTGGCGATAAATTCGACGTGCAAATGGAAATCGACGGCAACGTAATCAAAAAAATAATGTTCAATGGTTCCGGCTGTGCAATCTCGAAGGCATCAGCCTCGATTATGACCACAATAATTGAGGGAAAAACGGTCGAAGAAGCAGAAAAATATTTTGAAATTTTCCATGACCTGATTACTTCCGCGCCGGACGCAGAAATCGACGAAGATGCACTCGGAAAAATTGCCGTTCTCGCCGGAGTACGTGAATATCCGAGCCGGATTAAATGCGCAAACCTCGCTTGGCACACTATGCATAATGCAATCATAGAAAATCATGACACAATTACTACGGATAAATAAAATGACGAACGAAGAACTTAAAGCAAAAATCATTGAGGGTATAAAAACCGTATTCGATCCGGAAATTCCGATTAACGTCTGGGATTTAGGATTAATTTACGAACTAACGGTTACAGACGGCGGAAAAGTTAAAGTGCTGATGACGCTCACCGCGCCTAATTGTCCGGAGGCAGAAAGGCTTCCGCAGGAAGTGCTTGACCGAATAAAAGAAATTCCCGAGGTTGCACAGGCGGAACTAGAAATCACTTTCGAACCGGCATGGGACTTGCGGCGCCTATCGGACGACGCAAAACTTATGTTCGAATTGATATAAACGCCGATTTATTATTTGCGGCATCACGGCATTATATTTATCGTCCGACACCTCGAAATCGGGAAAATTGGCACGAAATTAGTTGTAAATTTATAGTGATTAAGGTTTATAATCAATAAAGGAATACATAATGCAAAAAAATTCCCGTATATATAATGTAGTGATTCTAGCATTGCTTGCCACATTCGGCATTCAATCGTGCAGCATGCCGGATTTAATCGTTCCGGAAAAAAACGCGCCAAAAGAATACCGTGCATACAAAGGCGACAGCGTCGAAATCCGCTGGAATTATCTGAATGCCGACCGCGTTTACATTGACGGATACGACGGAATGTATAACACGAGCGACTATATTCGCGTTTATGCCGACAAATCCAAAGATATCGTCATCCGCGCATATCAGGGAAATGTCGATTCGTTAATCGAACGCAGAAGCATTATCGTCGGGCAAGAAACCGATGAAATTGCCGGCACAAACGACGCAACCGAAACTCCTGCAGAGGAACTGCAAAACGTTGCTCCGACTCCAAGCGTTACCGAACCGGAAAACATCTCTTCCCCGCAGCGCGGACCGCTCCGCGAGGAAGTTTTCTATGGCGAAGTCCGCACCGGACAAAGCGAATATTTCCGCGGCGTGAAGCGCGATGGCGGGTTTAATCCGACTACTCTGCGCGTAACGCGAGTTACTCCCGAAGCCACCGTAAATGGCTATAAATTATATATGCGTGCATTATTGCTCGACGAGCACGGCAATTTTGTAGCTCGCGAACCGGACAACACGAACTATCATTTTAATCTTGATTACGGCTATAACGACAAAAAAGTCAGCCACGTTACGGACAAAGTTTACGAACTCGTCTCCGACGACGGTCGTGGCTGCGACTACACTTTTTTAGTCGATAATTCCCTTGCCGCCACCGAAAACGATAAAATCATGCAGGCAGTCCGCGAATTTGCGGGGCGATTGTCGCAGCAGGACAGAATGTCGCTCGCAGGATTTAACTCCGGCACGGAAAAAATGTTCGACATGATGTCGCCGGAATACGCTATTTCCGAACTGCGTTCGCTTTCGATGCCGAAGTCGCGCGGGCTGAATGCACTATATAAAGTTGCATATAAATCCGCAAAAGACGCAAAATCGACACACAACGAGCAAGCAATCGTAATAGTAACTCACTATAACGACAATGCATCCATTATATATTCAGCCAACGATTTGATAAAAATAGCCAATCAGAAACAAATTCCGGTCTATATTGTTGCGGTCGGCGATGCTCTGAAGACGTATTTTCTGAACTATATCTGCAATCGCACGGGCGGAAAATTCTATCATATTTTCAGTGATGAAACCGATAAAATCAACGACATCTTGGCTGAAATTGCTTTTGGAATCAAGAACTATTACCTGATAGAATTCCCAAATATTACTGCACGCGAGTCCGTCGCAGATCAGCTTCGCGGCACCCTTAAACTCAATGTTTCAAATACTCAGCTTGCCGACGCAGTAGACATATTTCCGCAGCCGATTGCCGAATATTTCCAGTATCAGGCACTTTCGCTGTTTGATTTCCGCTCGATCGAACTTTTGCCGGAATACCGTGCTTTGCTCGATTCGTTCGCAGTCGTTTTGCTGGATAATCCGCAATACAATGTTGCGTTGATTGGTCATACTTCAGACGAAGGCAGCCCGGAATATATGTTCGCACTTTCGCTCGACCGTGCGAATGCGGTAAAAGACTATTTGATTGCCGCAGGCGTTCCGGCGAAACAAATCACGGTAAAATCTTTCGGCTATCGCAAACCGCTTTACTTCGGCATGATGATGGAACCATGGCAGGAGCGCATGAATCGCCGGGTAGAGGTTCGCTGGCTCGAGCCGGATCGTTTCCCGATGGAAATCGCTGTTGAAACAGCCGACACCGAAACCGAAGCAGGCAAACTCGAGCAGACATGGCAGAAACGCGGATACAAAGCATTCTATGAACGTATCATCGAAGCAGGCGAAGCAAAATATCAGATTAAACTCTGGGGATACCGCTCCCGCGAAGACGCCGAACGCGATATTCAGACAATTGAAGCAAAATACAAAGGCATTCATTGCGAAATTGAATAATAACACATAAAAATCATCTAGGGCACATTAAATTTGTGCCCTTTTTTTTAATATCCGGAAGTAAATCTCCGCACTGCACTATATTTTCCGGATTTGCCACTTAAATCAAAGTAATTCAATAACTTTTTTGAAAATATTGTGAAAAATGTTTTGTTTATTTCAACCCCTTTATTATATTTGTAATTATAGTATTCTATAATTCATAGAAAAACAATGATCTGAAAAGGACAAAAATGGAAAATTCTGAAAAAAAATATAAAATTCTAATAGCTGAAGATGAAATCACTAATTCATTACTACTAAAAAGATTACTTACAAAAGCGAACTATGACGTAACAGTTACAAATAATGGTGCGGCAGCATTCGAAGCAATGCAAAACGAAACTTTTGACGCAGTTCTTACCGACTGGATGATGCCAAACATGGACGGCATCGAACTTATCCAAAAAATGCGTAGCGAAATGAAAGAACTTCCGCTGATAGTAATGATTACGGCACTTGTAAGCGAAGGCTCGCGAAATATCGCGTTAGAAGCCGGTGCAGACGAATTTATCGCAAAGCCGATCGACGTAGAAGATCTTTTAATACACGTGAAAGACGGATTATGCAAAAAGAATCAGTCGGCTATGCCGGCTACTTTTACTCCGACAAGTAAAAATAACGGTTTCGTCGCTGCAAACGCAAATACCGAGAAGCCACCATTCGTCGGCGTAGGCGTCGCCACCTCTACAGGCGGGCCGAGCGTACTTATCGACATGTTCAGAAATATTCCGGAAGACGTTCCGGCAGCATTTTATCTTATCCAGCACGGACCAATCTGGATGCTGGATTTATTCACCACCAAGTTGCAGTCTGCAACTGCTCTGAAAGTATATCTTGCGCAAGACGGGCAGAAATCCGAACGCGGACGCATATATGTCGCTCCTGCCGACAAACACTTGACCATCGACAAAGCCACCATGAAAATCGTACTCGACGACAATCCGAAAATCAACTTTGTTCGCCCATCGGCAGACCCGCTATTTACGTCGCTTTCGTATGCTTTCGGCAAATACAGTATCGGCGTAATCCTTACCGGATTAGGTCGCGACGGCGTTCAGGGAGTTTCGAATATTGCCGAAATCGGCGGTAAAGTAATAGTTCAGGATCCGCTCAAAGCAGTGGCTCCGCTTATGCCGCAAGCCGTCATCGACAGCGGAATCAATCTGACAATCGCTCAGACAGAAGACCTCGCTTTCACAACGAGAAATACGATTGACGAATTATACGCAAACTAAAGGACTTAGTCCTGTTGGCGTTTCATAACAAACTCACACATACACAAAAAAAGGGCGATCAATTTCGCCCTTTTTTTTGCATACAATCCGCATTTGTTTCTGAATTACAACAATTACTTAATTTGTCCCGCCTCTAAATAATCATTTTTGCATTTAGATATAATTTTCTCGAAAATCTTTTTTAAAGTTTGTTTTTGTTGTCAAATGTCGCTATTTTTGTGTTTTATTAATTTATACATATTGGAAAAGTATATACAAAAAATAGAAAGTAAACTTTTTCATTAATCATAAAAACAGGTAAAAAACTAAATATGAGTACTAACAAAGAAAAAATCGACGAGCTTCGCGAGAAGAAAGCCAAAGCCCTTTTAGGCGGTGGCGAAAAACGCATCGAGAAGCAGCATCAGCAGGGCAAACTCTCTGCAAGAGAGCGTCTCGGATTACTGTTTGATAATGGATTCTATGATGAATTCTTTATTTTTGCAGAACCAAACAAACAACTTTGCGATCATCCAAACGCTAAAGAAATGCACGCAGACGGCGTTGCAACCGCTTT
The DNA here is from genome assembly GCA_028691175.1 of Candidatus Kapaibacterium sp. Lineage (GTDB taxonomy): Bacteria > Bacteroidota > Ignavibacteria > Kapaibacteriales > UBA2268 > CALLXS01. The sequence goes on from JAQUZU010000005.1 coordinate 17,385, forward strand.
GGGCGCAGTAGATGGCAGATTAGCTTATGCCGCATCGCAGGACTTCACGGTTTCCGGCGGTTCAGTAGGCTATATGCACGCATGGAAAATTTGCGAAATGGGTCGCAAGGCTCTTCGCGACGGTGCACCATTTATTACAATCAACGATTCGGGTGGAGCACGTATTCAGGAAGGTATCAACGCATTGCGCGGATATGGTGAAATATTTTATCACAACACATTGCTCTCCGGCGTAGTTCCGCAGATTGCAATCATCTCCGGCCCGTGTGCGGGCGGTGCTGCATATTCTCCGGCTTTGATGGATTTCATCATTATGGTCAAGAATACCGGCAAGTTGTTCATCACCGGTCCTAACGTAATCAAAGAAGTTACCGGCGAAGACATTTCCGCAGAAGAACTCGGCGGCGCAATGGCTCACGCAGTTAACAGTGGTAACATTCACTTTGTAGCAGAAGACGACGAAGACGCAATTGCAATTACCAAGAAACTTCTTAGTTATTTGCCGAGCAACAATACAGAAGAACCACCGTACACCGGTTCTTGCGAACTTGAAATTCCAAACGACGAATCACTCAACAGCATTTTGCCGGATGATCCGCGCGAAGCATACGACATGTTCGATGTATTGAACAAAGTATTCGATCCGGGTTCGATCTTCGAAATTCAGGCAGATTGGGCTAAATCAATCATTATCGCTTTCGCTCGCCTCAACGGCAGAGTAGTCGGCGTAGTTGCTAATCAACCGAACTATATGGGCGGTATCCTCGACATCAACTCGAGCGATAAAGGTGCTCGTTTCATCCGTTTCTGCAACGCATTCAATATTCCTATATTGACATTAGTAGATGTACCGGGCTTTATGCCGGGTATCGAGCAGGAATTTGGCGGCATTATTCGCCACGGCGCTAAGATGCTCTTTGCTTATTCTTCGGCAACAGTTCCGAAACTGACTCTTATTCTCCGCAAGGCTTATGGTGGAGCATTCTTGGCAATGTGTGCTAAATCTCTCGGTGCAGACCGCGTAGCTGCATGGCCAACTGCAGAAATCGCCGTTATGGGACCTGAAGGTGCAGTTGCAGTACTTAATAAAGATGAAATCAAAAACGCTGCAGATCCGAAGGCAAAACGCCAAGAACTCATTCAAGAGTACAAAGACAATTTGCTCAACCCATACGTTGCAGCATCTATCGGCATGATTGACTCCGTTATCGAACCAATGCAGACTCGTCTTTACTTATCGATTGCTCTCGAAACATCTAAGAGCAAGAGAGAATTAAGACCACAGAAAAAACACGGCTTAATTCCAATGTAACAGTAACAATGAGAATATAAAAAAATAATGAATGATAACGTTTTATTAGCCACACAAATGCTCGTAATTGGAGTGGGTGGCGTGTTTGTAGCATTGATATTTTTTGCAATTGTAATTGCAATAATTCGCGATGCTAAATCTTGGTTCGGGAAAAAACAACAACCGGCTGCTGCTGTTTCTGCAGAAAAATCAGTTGTCTCTGTTCCGAAGGAGGATCCACGCGATATCGTGGCAATAATTTCTGCTGCTGCCGAAGTCGCTTATGGCAAAAGAGTTAAAATTACGAAAATATCCTTCTTACAAAGTCATGCAGATTCCGGATGGACAGAGTATAGCAGGTTGGGCACAATGTCGAACCATAACATAATATTGAAGGGAACCATGAGATGAAAGATGAAAAAATATCCGAAGAAATTCTCGCCTTAATTACTGCCGTTGCAGTCGCTGCAACAGGTAAAAAGGTTGAAGTAAAAAGAATCAGTTTCCTAAATCCGCAACAAGAAAACCGTAGTTGGACTCTTGTCGGAAAAGTAAATACAATGTCGAATCATAATTATAATTTAAAAGGATAAATATAAATGAAAAAATTGAGAATTGCCGTTGATGGCAAACAATACGATGTGGAAGTCGAAATCTTGGAAGATGACGAAAATAACGTTCTTCCATCTTATTACAACCAAACTGCTCCGGTTAATGTAGCACCACGTGCTGCTGCTCCGGCTGCTGCTGCCGCAGCTGCCGCTCCGCGTGCAAAGAAGACTCCGACTAAAGCTGCAGGCGAGAACGAATTAACTTCACCTATCAACGGTGTAGTTCTCGAAATCCCGACCAAAGCTGGTCAGACAGTTGCTGAAGGCGAAGTTGTAATCGTACTTGAAGCTATGAAAATGAAAACTAATATTTCTTCTCCAAAAGCAGGCGAAATTGCATCTATAAATGTAAGCCTCGGTGACCGCGTAGAAGCAGGTCAGAGCCTCGTTACATTTAAATAAGGATACATAAAATGTTAGAAGCTTTTGAACGATTTGTCGGCAGTATGGGCTTCCAAGCCCTCACTGCCGGTAACGTGCTAATGATGTTAATCGCCGGAGTATTGATCTGGTTGGCAATTAAAAAAGGTTTTGAACCACTGCTGCTTTTGCCGATTGGCTTAGGCGCTTTGCTGACAAATATTCCGCTTAACGGACTGCTTAACGAGCCGACTGCCGAAGCAATAGGCGGCTTATACTATTACATTTCGCAGGGTATTCATCTCGAAATCTTTCCGCCTTTGATCTTTTTGGGCATTGGCGCGATGACGGATTTCGGTCCGCTGCTGGCTAATCCGAAAACCTTCTTATTAGGTGCCGGTGCGCAATTCGGTGTATTCTCGGCTCTTTTTCTTGCGATTATGCTGGGTTTCTCTCCGCGAGAAGCCGCTTCCATCGGTATTATCGGTGGTGCTGACGGCCCGACTGCGATATTCCTGACTTTGAAACTTGCTCCGCATTTACTTGGTCCAATCGCTGTGGCTGCATATTCATATATGGCATTGATTCCTATGATTCAGCCGCCGATTATGAAATTGATGACCACAAAGAAAGAACGCGAAGTAGTGATGACTACTTCTAAACCTGTTAGCAAGAATGTCCGCATAATCTTCCCGATTATCGTTATGGTGTTCTCGCTATTGGTAGTACCTGCTTCTGCAGCCTTAATCGGTATGCTTATGGCCGGTAACTTACTTAAAGAATCGGGCGTTGTGGAGAGACTTTCAAACATGGCTCAAAACGAATTGATGAATATCGTTACTTTCTTCTTGGGTACAAGCGTTGGTATGACAATGAGCGCCGACTCTTTCCTTTCGATTGCTACATTGAAGATTATCGTGCTTGGCGTACTTGCTTTCGGATTTTCAACTTTCGGTGGTCTGGTACTTGGTAAAATTCTTTATAAAGTAACCGGCGGAAAAGTTAATCCGCTTATCGGTGCGGCAGGTGTATCTGCAGTTCCGATGGCAGCTCGCGTGGCTCATAACGAAGGACAGAAATACAATCATAATAATTACTTGCTTATGCACGCAATGGGCCCGAACGTCGCAGGCGTAATCGGCTCGGCTGTTGCTGCAGGTATTCTGCTATCGTTCTTCCAATAAGAAGTAACGACAGCTAATTTTAAAGCCGAATCTCATCAGCAGGTTCGGCTTTTTTGTATATAAAGTGAAAAAACGCAGTAATAATGAAAAAAAACTAAAATATTTTCGAAAAAAGTTGCAAACGATTTTTTTTTTTTTTAAATTTGTAAACAACGACAACGACATAATGCGTTGTATTTTTATTAATTTATTTTGGAGGTTTCTAATGATACAGTCGTTAGAAAAGAATAGGGAGAAATTTGAGAACCCTGAGTTCTACAAAACATAGTTCTCAGCTGAAATAACAATTAATGGATACAGCGGAAAATTAGCTGGCGGTAAATATAATTCCGAATTAATAATATTTTACAAGGAGAGTAAATAATGAAAAATTTCAATATGATTTTTAGTTCCATAGTGTTTTTATCTATATCTTCTATGGTATGTTTTGCAAAAGCAGAAACAAAGACAATTAATACTGAGTTGGGGGAATGTACCCATAAGATGGAGTTAATCGACGGCGACGGCGACGGCAAGTATGATTTAATAAAAAATTATTTCATTGGTGGCGACGGTGTGTGTTATAAACATACAGAAGGCCCAATAAAAAAACCGGAAACAAAGACAATTAATACTAAGTTGGGGGAATATACCCATAAGATGGAGCTAATCGACCGCGACGGCGACGGCAAATATGATTTAATAAAAAATTATTTCATTGGTGGCGACGGTGTGTGTTATAAACATACAGAAGGCCCAATAAAAGAAATAGCTGTACCTAAAAATCCTTCGTTTGAACATAACGCACAAAGATTCTGTAGCGATATTGAAAATATGGTTTTCTATGCTAAAGATTATACTCACTTAGATCTGCAGGATACAGCAAGCCATATTTCTCCAAATATGGAAGTAGTATTATATACTAATCCGGAATGCGACGGTACATGGTTTGCAACAATCACATCCAATGCTCTCGGAGAGTATAAGATCGAAAAATATGCCGTTTTTGAGATGACCGACACACAATTCTTACAATTATTCTTAACTCCATACGGCATTTCTGCCGAGGGACATACTCCGGAAGATTTTATAATTACTTGTCCCGATATTATTACCGGCGAAACAATTGATTTGACGCTCGGAACTCTCGCTGCTCAGATATACAATAAATTTGAATTATTCAATTCAGAGGGTTTGCTTATTTCAACAATAATTAATGATTCAAAACTTAAATTTTTATCATTCTCCACATCCGGTCTGCCGAACGGAACATATATTATCCGTAATACCTCTACTCTGAACGAAACTGATACAAAGACTATTCTCCTAAATAAATAGTCCTGAAAATATAATTTATAGAGCCGTACCTCGCTTGTGGGTTCGGCTCTTTTTGTATTATATATTGTTTTTTTCAATTTTTGTTATTTCGATAAATTCTTCGTAATTTTGTATCATATATTCTAACAACAACTTAGGCATTAATATGGCAAGAGTACTCATTACGGGCGGAGCAGGATTTCTCGGCTCGCATTTGTGCGAAAAATTCCTCGCAGCAGGCGACGAAGTCATCTGCATGGATAATTTCCTGACCGGCTCTCCCGATAACGTCGCACACCTTATCGGCAATCCGAATTTTACTTTTATAGAACATGACGTAACAAATTATATATATATATCCGGCGATTTGGACTATATTTTGCACTTTGCATCGCCGGCTTCGCCATTTGATTATCTCAAATATCCGATTCAGACACTAAAAGTAGGCTCGATCGGCACGATGCATTGCCTCGGTCTTGCAAAAGAAAAACATGCCCGCTTCCTTCTTGCTTCAACGAGTGAAGTCTATGGCGATCCGCTTGTACATCCGCAAACCGAAGAATACTGGGGAAACGTTAATCCGGTCGGCATTCGTGGCGTATATGACGAAGCGAAACGCTTTGCCGAAGCAATGACAATGGCATATCAGCGCTATCATGGCGTGGAGACGCGCATAGTCAGAATTTTCAACACATACGGTCCGCGCATGCGCATCAACGACGGCAGAGCGATTCCGGCATTTATTTCGCAAGCTCTTGATAATGAAGACGTTACGGTCTTCGGCGACGGCATGCAGACTCGCTCGGTTTGCTACGTATCGGACTTAGTCGAAGGCATTCGCCGTCTGCTTCTTTCGGACGAACTCGAACCGACAAATATCGGCAATCCGGACGAACTCACCATGCTCGACCTCGCGAAGGAAATAATCGAATTAACCGGCTCGAAGAGCAAGATTATTTTCAAAGACCTGCCACAGGACGACCCGAAAGTTCGCAAGCCGAACACCGCAAAAGCAATTCGCACACTCAATTGGCATGCCGTGGTAAATCGCCACGAAGGCTTGGAAAAAACAATCGCGGACTTCCGCAAACGTTTAGGCAAATAAAGTAGCCGGCGTGCCGCAATGTAGCGGACGACGCAACTTATAAAGGGCGGATTTTTCCGCCCATTTTTTTATAAATTTATATTTTTATGGATATCGAACACCTTGGTCAAGTATTTACCCCGGCGGAAATCGTCGGGCAAATGCTTGCTCTGCGACGAAACTTCGGACGCGTGCTTGAACCTTCGTGTGGTGCCGGAGCATTTTATAAAGTTATTTGGGACTGCGTTGCAATCGAACTTGACCCGCTTGTTTGCCCGCCGGGAGCAAATTGTACAGACTTTTTCGATTATCCGACAGAAGAGAAATTCGACACAATTATCGGCAATCCGCCATACGTTCGATATCAAGACATTGCACCGGCGACAAAAAAAATAATCGAAAGCAAGAGTGCAAATTTCAACGTTTCCGCGGTGGACTTCGACCGGCGCTCGAATCTGTATCTCTTCTTCATCGCAAAATGTATCGAACACCTTACGCCGCACGGCGAACTGATTTTCATTACGCCACGCGAATTTCTGAAAGCAACCTCAGCCCGCAAGTTAAACGAATTTATCTATGATAGCGGAACAATTACCGACTTAATCGACCTCGCTGACCAACGTGTTTTCGACGGTGCCACGCCGGACTGCATTATATTTCGCTTTGAAAAGGGAAATTTCACGCGAAAAACGGCTGTCGCAACCGGTACGCTTCGGCAGGCTGACCGCCGGCTAAATGAACTTCGCATCGGAAAATTTTCTACTAAATTTTTTTCGATTTCGAACGGACAATTACTTTTTACGTCGGACGAATATCAGGCTAAATTCTCTGATTTGTTTTATGTAAAAGTCGGCGGAGTAAGCGGAATGGACAGTGTATTTGCCTCAGACGAATTCGGCACGCACGATTTTGTCTGCTCTGAAACTCGGCAAACCGGCGCAACCCGGCGTATGATTTACAACTCAAAATGCAACTATCTCGAGCAACACAAATCGGAACTTCTCGCTCGGCGGATCCGGCACTTTGACGAAAGCAATTGGTGGATGTGGGGACGCAACTGCTATGTTTCGTCTGCCCCGCGCATCTACGTCAATATGAAAACTCGCGTAGAAAATCCGTTTTTTCTGCATTCCTGCAACTATTTCGACGGCTCTATTCTTGGGATTTTTCCGCACGACATAAGTGCAGACCTTAATAAACTGTGCGAAAAGCTAAATTCAATCGACTGGGCGGAACTCGGTTTCCGTGCCGGCGGCAGGTTCCTTTTCAGCCAAAGAGCGCTTGAAAATACCAAAATAATGATTATCGATTAACGAAATTATATCTAATTCGCTGCGGCGTCATCTCCCCCAAATAATAAAAAAACCGTGAGCCTCTTGCGAGGCCCACGGATTTTAGAGTATAGCCGCATTGCGACTTATTTAACTTTTACGATTTCCTTAGTTATAGATGAGTTACCAGCCATAATGTTCAGGTAGTAAGTACCGGACGGTAAATCGTTGCCGTTAAGTTCTACAACATGAGAACCTGCAGCGAAGAATTGACCTGTGGTAAGAGTGCGAACAACTTCGCCTACTGCGTTGTACATTACGATAGTTACGTCCATTCCTTCAGGTAATGTAAAGCTGACATTTGCATTTGCATAGAACGGGTTCGGAGTAGCAGAGAAGTTAGCAAGAGCGTCGTTATCTTCTACACTTACAGTACCGTTGATTTCAAATGTTTCAGTTCTGTCGTATTCGAGACCTTCTTGGCCGTCATAGATTGCTCTGATGACTGCTTCTTTAGTATTTACGTTTGGCACGTTCCAAGAATAAGTCTTGTACATTGCTGCTACGCCTACTGCGAATGTTGACCAAGTCGAACCGTTATCGGCAGAGAATTGTAAGTCAAATTTATTTACATTATCGTAAGTCCATTTAACGTTTTCTTTCGAATTTGCAGCGACGCTTGATTTAGCAGTCGGAGTAGTTAATGTAACAACGCCTGCCAATACTTTGAATGCAGATGAAGTAACAACAACTTCGTCAGTCTGAACATCGATCATGCGAACGTAAGCGGATTTAGTATTTACAACCGGAAGAGTCCAGTCTGCTTTACCATCGCTTGCATTTACAACGCCTGTAACTGTAGTCCAGTCATAACCGTTTGCTGTGAATTCGAATCTTACGTTACCAGTGTAATCGTAGTTCCATTTAATTACGTCTGCTTTACCGCCTACATATACAGGATCAGTAGAGCAAGGACGAGTAATTTCTGCAGTTGCAGTGCTGAGAGCGAATGTAGCGTCTGAACGATCTACTTCTACGCCTGATTCAGCATTTACTATTCTAACGAATGCTTCTGTAGATTTTACTCTCGGAGTTACCCAGTTGTAGCTTAAGTCAGAGCTCATAACCGGAGTAGTTGTAATTCTGTTCCAAGTGTGTGCATTGTCTGTAGAGTAATCCAAGTGGAAGTATGCTTTCTGGCTTGGAGCAGACCAAGTGATTGTATAGAGCGAACCTGCTTCGAGTTCTTCGCCGCCATTCGGATAAGTTACAGTAGCAACTTTATCGAGAACAACTGCCGGAATCGGCTCGAAAGTACCTTGAGCTGTTACATTTTGACCATTTGTAGTATATACTACAGTGATCGGGTGCCAGTTAAGGAAGATGCCTTCGTTCATATTTATAACTTTGAATCTTAAAGTACCCATGTAAGTAGCGCTATTAGGAACGTTTGCACCCGGTTTGCGTACTTGATCATAGATGTTATAATCGATATCGATTGTTCTTAGGTCTGTAATCGGGTCTTTAGCGTTTGCATATGGAGCCGAGAACGTTTCGAGATAACCGAGATCTTCTCTTTGATCAAAGATCACGTCTGCTTCTTTGCTCATTTCAACGAATTGCAATTGAGCATTATCATATTGAATACCGAAAGTAGAGTTACCAAGAGCGAATTCGCCACCCAAGTTAGTAATGTACATAGGAACATTCAAATATTCTCCGTCGAGTTCAGGATTAGCATTTACTCTATAGTTCAAGCCTGCTTGAAGAGTTGCTTCTTTAGCTTCAGTTGTAGTAAAGTCTTCATTATTGATTACTTTTTGCTCGAGTTCGATATTGCGTTTGTAGAGTTCCGGAGCAAGAACCATAAGTTCGCTGTTATATTCCGGAGCAACTTTTCCGCTAACAGACGGAGTAGCAGTCAATGAAGAGATTTTACCTGAGTTACGATAAACGATTTGTCTATCAGATGCGTTTGTCAAACCGTCGCCGGTAACATCTGTATTAACGCTTGTACCACCGTCATTTAAGATAACGAGAGTTCTATCTGCAGCATTGATTTGACCATCTTTTACTACATCACCACCAACCATTGCTGCAATTGAAGTAGCACCAGTAGTGCCTACTAAACCGTTGTTATAAACAAGTCCTGTAGCGGCATAATCAGTTAAGTTAGGATTAGTTTCAGAATAACCGTATGCAGAGTATTTGTCTGCGATCGACGGCGGAACAGCCGCAGCGTCAGTTTCACTCATGTTATTATTTGCAGTACCATTCCAGTTTTGGAAATCCCAACCTGATTCAACTGCCCAAGTTTGTGCATCATCGCCATCATAAGCGAATGGAGCAGCAAATGCGGACATAATCGGCAAGTGGTTAATGTTATCAACTTTTACGAAATATCTACCGTCTGCGAGGTCTGTGAATACGAACGGAACGTTTGCGTATCTTGAACCATCAGTTCCACGAGTTATCGGATCGAGTGTAGTAGCATGTGCCAAATAGTTAAATTCTGATTCAGCAGAGTCAACTCTTACGCCCGGGAGGCCTGCATTATTGCGGAAGAGAGTAATCTTCAAGCCGCCTTCTGCATAAGAAGCACCGATGTCGTTTTTAATAGCCTGATCTTCGTGATGACCTTCGAGAAGTACTCTTACAGTGAAGTTACTTGGAGGAGTAATGTTGAAGTATTCAGTCATTGATTGCAATGAAGGCATAAGACCGTCTGCACTGTTATCATATTCAAGAGTAGTACCGTTGATAGTCGAGCGAGCATTCATTAACAATCTACCGTTAGTTTTAGCGGCTGCGATTGGAGCTTGATCGCTATAAGTGAAGTCATCATTTTCGTCAGGATCAGCCAAGGATACATCCAATTGTGCAGCGAATTGAGATTTGCTGTTTGCACCAAGGAATTCGAATCCGTTGTTAGAAGCCGGCAAAGTCATTGCGTTAGTATAAGCTGCAGACCAAGTCTGAGATGCTACATATTGCCAATCTTGGATAGTTGTACCACCGCCACCTTTTACAGAGAACTGCATGTCTGCATGGTTAGTTGCATCGCTACCATTATAGAATGTTTCAGTAGCGTCATTTCTGTTATAATCGAAACCTGTCCAGCGAACTTTAAGGTTAGTCATTGTATTAGGAACTCTTTGTTCGAGTACCGGTTCAACGAGTTTAATAGTCGGGCGAGTTGCTTCATAAGCATAACCATCGCCGCTCATATGTACTAAGAATTCAGTTGAAGTCGGATAACCCAATGCAGTACCAACATAACCTGTAGGAACGAAGTTACCACCGTTAAAGCTGAATGCAGCCAATAAGTTTGCAGCATAGTTTGTACCACCATAACTTACTAATTCGTTTGCACGGATTGTAGCTGCACCTTGAACAAATTTAGTCAAAGCAGAAGGTTCAACGCCTGACGGAGCCTGATTACCAGGATTTCCACCCCAGAATCTTACTTCTTTCATTTCACCAACGAAATGAACGCCTTCGCCTGCTACTGAACTTGGTTCGTAACCGAAGAATACCGGATAAGTATTATAAGGATCTACAGTAACGTTTGCGCCTAATTGAGTAGTAATTGTATCTACATATTGCGGAGTACCGTCGATATAGAATCTTACAACCGAATTTTCGCCACCGTTTGCCAAATTAACATAAGCTGCTACATGATACCATGCAGAGTCAGATACTTGCAGTGTCGGAGGAACCAATACCGGATGTGCTGCACTTGTTGCAGTGCGGATTGCGTCGCCGGTAGTTGATGCAACTGCTAATTGCAATTGACCTGTAGGTAATAAGCGGAGAGAATAATGCATATTTTCGCTACCATCATCCATTTTCTTGGTAATGATCGGGAAATAACCTTCTTCTTCAGTCGGGAATCTGTACGGACGAACCCATGCTTCGATCATACCGATACCGCCATTGAAGTTTAAGTCTGAAGTATTTTCTTTTACTGCTAATTTAGCATTACCGTCATTTTTGATTGAGAAGTAAGGAGCAACTGTGAAATCGCCGGATTCATCAAAGATATCGTATTGATTTCTTGCTTCTGTACCGCTGATTCTCAGACGAACTGTCTTCGAATAGTTGTCTGCGAGCGGAAGAATACCCTGTAAATCGTCATCTTGACCGGATACAGTAGTATTGTTATAAGGAGCCCACTCTGCTTCATAGCTTTCTACATCTACGTAGTCAAGCATCTGAGCCGGAGATTGATTGTCGATTGCGTCGAACCAAGATTCGCCACCGTCGCGGCTAGCCATAATTTGAATGTCTGAAGAATTCGGTTCAGTCGAACCCAAGCCAAAAGATACCCAACGTACTTTAAATACTTCGTCTTTCAAGTTAGAGATACCTTCGCCGCCGACAGGTGCAGTCAATTTGATGTGCGAGCGGTCCGGGCGATAATTAACGAGACTGTTATCGAGAGTACCGCAATTGTACCAGTTCAGCGGGTTAGCGCTCTTTTGGTAGTAATATTCATCAGCGATATCAAGGCGTCCACCCTGTAACGGATAATAAAGTTCAAGAGTAGTTCTTTCATCAACTGTGGTAGGAGAAGAACCAAGAGCAGTAATGTCGCCATTTGCGTCATATACGCCGGCAATATTTTTTCTCAAAACGTCTTGGTCAAGAGCAGTTCTCCAAACCTTTACTTCTTTGATACCTGCATTGAGGTAATCACCTTCGTTTAAGCCACCATTAGGATTTACACCAATCCAGATCGGATGAGTAGTAGCCCATAATCTCGGACTTACAAGGTCGCTGTTAGTATATCTGTCTACGATTTCGCCATTTACATAAAGTGTAACAACGTTATCTTTTACAGATGCTGCGATATGATTCCAGTTATTGCCGTGTGCGTTTGAAATCGGAGTAGTAGCGGCAACTGCTGTTAATGCTGTCGGAGAGACAACATTTGCAAGTAAGTTTGCGCCGTTGTTTGTGTTTTCGCGGCAACGGAATGCCGGGTAAATACCGTCTTTCAAATAAAGCATCCAAGCACCTTCGGAGCCGGAAAGAGTACCATCTGCGGAAACTACGATACCGGTTTCTGCGCCGGCAGTTTCAGTTAAACCGTTCAGGTTAATCCATGCTTCTACAGTCAATTGGCTAGGAGTAGAGAAGTTGTTTTGTGTTTTAAGATAAGAGCAAGTACCATCGAGTTGAACAAAGAATAGTCTGCCCAATACGAATGTAGCATTGCTTTCGTCTTTTCTGCCTGCTTCGTTTGTGTATTTGCTTCTTGTGCTAACGTTATTTGCCACGCCAACTGTATCGATTTGTACAATGCGGAGTTTGCCTTCTTCTGAACGTGCAAAGAAGTTTTCGTTACCCTTCCAGATAATTCTCATAACGCCGGAATTAGCACCTAATTTTGTAGTGCCGTCGCCTTCAGTAATGAAATATCTGTTAGCTGAGTTAAGACTGTCGATTTCGCCACTGCGATATTTATCTACCTCTGTGCCGAGTTCGGTCGAGTTTTTATCAGTTTCAGCTACACGGCCTGCTTCAGTCCAAGTAGAACCGTTATTCAAAGAATATTCAAGTGCATAACCAACTTTATTGGTTACATAATCTGCCGTTCCTATTAAACCACTACGCTCGAAATATACCGGATAACCGTTATTCGGAGAGAGGGAAGCAAGAGCGGGACTAGGATTTCTGTTTACTGCATTGCTGCCGCCATTCGGAGCAAGAATTGTAATGCCGCGAACCGTGAAATCGCCTTGATTTACAAAATTAACGTCTGCGGTAATGTCATTGCCGTCAGCGTCGTCAATTACGATTGTACCAATGCTGGCGTTTGTATTGAATTCAATACCGGTAAGCATTGCGTCAGTCAAAGTGCTGTAATTTTTAATGTCAAATTTTAACATACCGACGAATGAGCCGCGACCTACGTTTGAAGGTTTGTAGCCTACGCCATCGACTGTTTTATTTACATCGAGTACATAATAATATGTTGTTCCGTCATTTGCCGGAGCAGCCGAAAGAGCCAAATAGCCATTGGCGTTTACGTTATGGAATGGGGATGCGATAGTAACATACGGTTGTGCAACGTCCATATCGTAGCCGATAGAATCAGTTGTGCCATACGCTGTTGTCCCCGACGGGGTCAAGAAATCCGTATTGTATTTCACTGCGAAAGTAGCGTTGCCCAGTTTCGGAGCGGTGCCGTCTGCAGTTACATCTTTTGCCCATATTTCTACGCCGATCTTATTGCCGATACGACGCTGGTTCATAGTTACTTCGTAACTCTGCGAGAAAGCGTCATCAGTCACGAGCATTAACCCCATAACGAACCAGAAAATATTCAACCAAGATAGCCGGAAGGGCTTTGCTTGTCTATTTAGATAAGTTCTCATTATCATTTCCTTTATTTGTTTTCTAAAATACTTTCTTTCATCGGAAATGTTCCGATTATTTTACATTATATAGTTATTAAATAATCTATCGGGCGAGAGGTACTCTGAGAGAATTTGAGCACCCCCCGATTCCGATACCATTTCCAATTATGGAGTTACGCTAAATATTTCACTTGATTTAGTTCCTACCTTCAGAGTATAAGGCTCTGCAGATGAACTGCCGTCCGATGAGTAAATTTTGAGTGTATAGGTACCGGCAGCGAGCCCATTAATTACCGGACCTTCACTACCTTGTCCTAAGCGGATACCGCGACGGATTCTCTTGCCTTCGGTATTGTAGATTTCTACATTGTAGCCGGCCGGTAAGTTGCTAAGTTGAGCACGAACATTCGGGTTTGCACTGCTTACGGAGAAGTTGAACCAATCTTCGTCTGTTGCATCTTTGATTGTACCTTTTACCGGTGTGTTAGTACCGATTGTACGGGAAGTCTCGCGAGTATTGTTTTCGCCAAACGCTACATCATCATCGTTGCTGCCACTGGTAGTAAATGCTTGTGGGTTTCCGCTTGCTGCAGAAAGTTTGTAGCTTTCTGTGCCGTTTGAACCTGCGAAAGCAAATGCATAAGCATAGTATGTCGTATTTGGAGACAAACTGCGAACTGTAGCAGCAGCAGTAGCACCTTTTGCAACAACAACGGCGTCGCCGATTTGCGAACCTGCGCCATAAAGTGCATCAGCTGTATATGTAGTACCATTTACCGGATATTCGGCTTTTGTCAATGGTTCGCCTGCTTTAAGGACGATAAGAGCAGTAGCTGCACTTGTTGTCCAAGCAATATCGGCAGTTGTGTTTGCCGGAGTAATAGTAACAATTGTTGCCTGAGTAGCCGGAGCATCAGCAACCACGTTAAATGCTTTGCTTACTGTCGGTGTATAAACGTTAGCAGCGTCGTCATCAGCCTGAAGTTGGATATTTGCACCTGCTGCTGTACTTGCAGTAGCCGTAAGAGTAGTAAATGAACTTCCTGCAGTAATTACGCCTTTAACAGGCTCATCAGTAATAGTGGTAGTAGCACCAAGTTTTTTAGTAAGTTCTACATTTACCGGAGTTTCAGTAGTAATCGGCTGACCAAATTGATCCTGCAATTGAACAGTTACCGTGAAAGGTCTGTTAAGCTGAACCGGATTCGGAGAAATGTTTGTAATTACTACGTTCTTTGCAGCGGTAGAAATTGCAGCATCGACTGCTGTATTAGCTGCGTCAGTATTATCATACTCTTGACTAATACTAAATACAGCCCAATCGCCTGCGAGAGCAGTAGAATTTGCTATTGAGTAATCATTAATAATCGCATCATTAGCACCGGATTTGCCATTTCTGTAATCTTTCCACGCATCGTTTTCCCATTTTGCTGCTATATTTCTTTTTGCAGTACCTGTTGTGCCTACAGCAGTACCTGTTGCGAAAGTAGCATTCAAAGCGTCGTTCGGGTCGGTGCCGACAGGTTTAATCGTATAAACCAAATCGAGTGCATTTTCCGGATTGCCGGCTCTGCCTACTGTCGGCTCTGTTGCTTTTGCAGAAACTATTACTTCCTGAGTTGTGCCAGGAGTTTGGAAATTCAAAGTTACCGGATTATAATCG
>JAQUZU010000104.1 GCA_028691175.1 Candidatus Kapaibacterium sp.
TTTTTTCACTTAGAACTTGCGGAGTAAAAGGTTTTACAACATAATTGTTTACCCTTGCTTTCAATGCTTCGATAATATCCTGTTTTAATCCGCGGGTTGTTACCATCAGAATCGGCAACGATTTCCACTGTTCAGTAGCGCGGATAGCTTTAGTTAGTTCAACTCCGGACATATTCGGCATATTCCAATCAGTAACGACGAAATCCACCGCGTTCAAATTCATTTTTTCCAACGCGTCCTGCCCGTCTTCGGCCTCAACTATATCTGTATAACCAAAGGACTTTAGTGCATTAATCACTATTCTCCTCATTGTTGGCGAATCATCCACCACTAAAATTCGCATGTATTATCCTCATTAGTTAAAAATTTCTCGCAAATATTCTATATATCATAAAGACATGTACATCATATTTTGTGCCAATTTTATTTTGCATTATATTATATCGTCCAAATTTTTCTAAAATTTAGCAAAGTGCATTCTATATTTGTACAAAATAATTGCAAATATACACTATTTATTTAAATTAACCAATTGATTTTATAATTTATTTCTAAATTATTTCTATTTTTACCATATAAATTTGCTTATTTTTGTAAATCTATATCTTAAATTCATAATCTAGAGAAACAACATGGCATATATTAGCGATTCAAATATTACACCGCGGAAAATCACGACAGCAAGGATGCAGGAAATGAAAGACAAAGGGCAGAAAATTGTCTGCCTGACTGCATACGACGCATTGATTGCACAAATTTTAGACGAAGCAAACATTGACGTAATTTTAGTTGGCGATTCGCTCGGAAACATAGTTCAAGGGCACGACACCACCCTGCCGGTAACGCTCGAGGACATCATTTATCATACCCGTGCCGTACTCAAGGGCACAAAGCGCCCGCTAATCGTAGCAGACATGCCGTTTATGTCATTTCAAGTTTCGCCGGATCTTGCCTTTACAAATGCCGGCAGACTACTTAAAGAAACCGGTTGCGAAGCCGTAAAACTTGAGGGAGCAACACCGATTGTACTAAGTGCGATTCAACGCATTACCGAAGCCGGAATTCCTGTAATGGGACATCTCGGACTAACTCCGCAGAGCATAAATCAGTTTGGATCATATCGTACACGTGGAAAAAATCAAGATGAAGCCGAAAAAATCCTCGAAGATGCAAAGAAACTCGAAGAAGCCGGAGCATTCTCGATTGTCCTCGAAAAGATTCCATATCAACTTGCCAAAACAATTTCTGAATCATTAACAATTCCGACAATCGGAATTGGTGCGGGACCGCATTGCGACGGACAAATATTAGTTTATGCAGATATGCTTGGGTTAAACATTGACTTTCAGCCACGCTTTGTACGTCTCTACGCCAATTTAAAAAAAGTAATCAAAGAAGCAGTTCAGGAATACGGCGACGATGTTCGAAACAATAATTTCCCGACAATAGACGAAAGTTATTCGAAATGAAAAAGCAACCTCCTTATAAAGCAATTATGCTTAACATAGTAGCAATTATAGTCAGTTTGTCATTCTATGCATGCAACGACAACGTAATTACTGTACCGGAAGATATAGTTTTTCCTGATTCCGGAGTTTCATACGTCTATCATGTTCAGCCTTTAATGAAGTATACTTGTGCATCTGGTGGCTGTCATACTGCTTTTGATCGAAAAGCCGGAATAGCACTCGACACATACTTTGATCTTACTACCGCATACGCAGGTGCAATGTGCATTCCCGGTAATCCGGACGGTAGCGTTTTAATTCAAATGCTAGAGAATAAACTACCACACAGTTACATTGTCGACTTTCGTATCAACAAAAATCAAATACAAGGAATGCGAACTTGGATAAAAGAAGGCTTGCGAATGAATTAGAACAAGCAGGATTAATCAATATCTTTGTTTTTTACGCAAATTTTTCGTAATTTTATATTCAATTGACAATCAACTTTTTTTATAATTTTCAGGAGACACCTCTATGAAAAAGTTTTTTTCAAAATCACTAATGTTAATTTGTGCCGCATTGATTGCAACAAGTTGTGGCGGTCAGAAAGGTCCGAATCCGGAAATTTCAGAACTTACAACTTATACTGATCCGGCCACAAAAATGGAAATCAAATATCCTAAAGGCTGGGCAAAAGGCAGCGATCAGGGACATAGCTTTATTGCTTATTCTTCTCCGGAAGCCAAAAAAGAGTTTCTTGATCTAAACAACATGGATGCCGAAGAAGTTCCGGGTGCAAGAATGCACTTCGTTACTATCAAGTTAGAAGAAGGAAAAACTGTAGAAGACATGGTTAATGCAACTCGCCCGTTTGAAACTTCTACTTACTCTACACCGCAAAATGTAACTATCGACGGGACACCGGCTGTAAAACAGACCATTTCATTTCCATTTAAGACCACTAACTTCAATGGTGAATTATACTATGCTACAAAAGATTCGCAGATTGTTAACGTTATCATGTTTGACGTAATCGGCGACCAATATGACGCATTGAAACCGAAATTCCAAGAAATTATTTCCTCTATGAAACTCGGCGTTGCTAAGCAAAAGAAAGTAAAAGTAGACACTGTGAATAAGGAATTACCGTTACCGAGCGACAAATTTGTTGCTTCATCAGGAACCGGTTTCTCAATTCAAATTCCTGACAACTTCGTTCCGAACAAGAGCGGAAACACTTATTATGTATCAGGTTCCCGCAGAAGTGATTGCTCAATGCAAATCGACATTGTCCCACACAAAGGCAAACAACTCAACAAAATCGCAGAAGAATTTGAAACTTCATACGGCAAAAGCAGTAAAACTTCTATCGGAGGAAGCGAAGCATATATGTTCTCTAATCCGAAAGCCGGCAGAGACGTTGACAGCAAATTATACTTCACAATGCACAATGGCAAAATGTATCGCGTAGTTGTTAGTTTCTATAAAGGAGGCGAAAACAAGGGCGAAGATGCAAAAGTTTATAGAGCAACATTTAGTAAGATGCTGAAGAGCATTAAGTGGAGCTAAGCCCCTAAACTTGTCTAAAAAAAAAAGAACTTGCCGGACATCCGACAAGTTCTTTTTTTTTTTTTTTTTTTGCGATTATTCAATTATTCAAAGATTATTCTTTTACAAATTTCTTTACCGATTTAACATCTTTTTCGATGTATTCGACGATGTAAACACCGGTAGAAAGATTATTGAGTTCGATATTATCTACTATATTTTCAAACATTGCTCCTGAATATGTCTTGCGAAATACGACATTACCAGAAATATCAACGACTCGCATTTCAAGCGGATTGCGTTGATTCTGATATGCTCTGCGATATGCAATAGTCAGCATATCGTTATGATAAACCAAGTTCAGGTTTCCCTGCGGATCATCGCGAGTAATGACTTCAACTGCAGCGGAGAAATCATCAAGAACAAACAAACCGGCTTCGGTAGCCATATATAGTTTTTCTTTACCTTTCTCGCCAAGATAGCGCAAAGACCATATATTCGCTATCGGACCGAAACATGAACTCAAAATGCGGCTGGATTTTGTCTGCGGAAACGCTTTTGCATAAGTCTCGCTTGCACCTACAACAACGATCGAATCAGCATTTGAATATACGGCAGCACGGATATTTTGGTTGAAATCTGTAGTATGTTTGTTCCAAGTAACACCACCGTCCGTAGTTGAATAAATCAACGAATGCTTACCAACTATGCAAGCATTTTGTAAATCGAGATATTTCACTCCAAAGAGCGAATCGGTAGTCGGGAGTTCCATTTTATTCCATGTCGTACCGCCATCAGACGTGCGATATACTTCGCCAAGGGTTGAGACAAGCATACCATTATTGTCATCAGCAAAATCAAAATCATAAATATCTGCATTACAGACTATTTTACTTTCCCATGTATAAGCGTTATCAAGCGAAGTAAGCACAAGTCCGTCTTCCCCGACCGCACGAATTACATCATTTGTTCTCTTGATGGTAAATAATTTTTTGTCAGTGGCGACATCTACTTTTTTCCATTTATACATATTGTTTCGTGAAGTCAGTATCAATCCATCATCACCAACGGCACAATACGCATTATCGCCAATTTTTTCGACGCTTTGCAAATTCGTAATATACCCTACATCTATAGAGTCCCAACCGTAGTCGCGACCATAATTTGTGTATATTTTACCGCCATCGCCAACTATCAGATATTCGTACTTGTCCAAGAAGATAAAATCGTTAATATTTCTGTCTTTATGATAGAAGTCCGTAGGCATAAATCCGTTTGCATTCGCTCCGGAAGTGGCGAAAACTCCCTGCTGTCCGCATACGGCATATCTATCTTCGTATTTCTTGATCCGACGAAGCACCGGATTCGGATCCGACCAATCAATTTCATTATCAAAAGTCCACCAAGTCTGTCCGCCATCAAACGAACCGCGTACAACTTTATTTCCCGGAACATTCATTGAATCAACTGAAGCCGGAACGGAATTATATCCACCTACAAAAATCTCTTCTTGCCCATTAGGAAGCGTACGGCATGCAACTCCCCAGAAACTCGTATCCGGAAATGCAAACGAACGCCAATTATAGCCACCATCATCCGAGCGCCATAATCCACCATTCGGAGTGTCTCCAACAACCGTATATGTAATCACAGCATAAACTCGCCGCGGATCCGTATCGTTAAAATAGAACATGGTTACTTCATTACTGCCTTCTTCTACTCCCTCTTTGGGCAAGCGCAAGCGTCCGGTATAATCCCAAGTTTTTCCGTAATCATGCGACATCATCACAGAACCTGATAAATTTCCGACAAGAATAATATTATTGCTATCCGGACGAATTCCAAGACAAGTCGGCATCTGGCGCATCATTTTTTCTACTATAGTACCATCGTTTTGCATTACTTTAGTCCATAATTCTATTGCAGAAATAGAATCCCAAGTAATACCGTTATCATTCGATTCATATATTAAGCCGTTGTCGTAACTTGCATAATAGAATCTTCCCGGATTCTTCTGATCTTCATATAAGCATTTACCGTTTAAATATGCTCTTTGCCCTTCCGTATTCACTATAGACCACTTTTTGCCTCCATCATCAGTACGATATAAATCGACTAAACTTATTCCGCCCATGATGTATACGTTAGTATCAAGATGACTGATTGCAATATTGTTGAAACGAGAAGCTCCGGACAAAGCTATAACATAATCTTTGTTCCAAGTTAAGCCCCCATCCTCTGATTTATAGAATCTTCGTCCGGTTCCGCCCGCAAGAAGTGTGTTCGAATTATACGGGTTCATTCCAATGTCGTACGTTTCCTCTGAAAGCAAGCGTCGCCAGCCGTAGTGCATATCCTCCTCGGCAATAAGTCCGTCACTTGCAATAAAGAGTACTACGACAAACAAAAATATTTTTTTCATTCTCTCACCTTATATTACTTATTATTCAATTCTATAAGTTCGTTAACACGAAATCGCTCGGAAATATTCATTTTTTCCGCATTAACTTAATTATTCTACCGTAACACTTTTCGCGAGATTTCGCGGTCTGTCTACGTCGCGCCCAAGTTCGACCGCAGTATAATACGCCAACAATTGCATAGGTATCACTGCCAGTATCGGAGTAAGTATTGGCAGAGTATCAGGAATATATATCACATCGCTTGCGAAATCAGCAATTTCAGTATCACCTTCGGTTGCAATAGCAATTATTTTGCCTTTTCTTGCTCTTACTTCTTCAACATTCGACTTAACTTTTTTATAAATTTCATCTTTTGTTACAACAAACACAACCGGCATATTTTCGTCTATCAGAGCAATTGGTCCGTGCTTCATCTCTGCAGACGCATAACCTTCTGCATGAATGTACGAAATCTCCTTCAATTTCAGGGCACCCTCAAGTGCAACCGGATAATTGTAGCCTCTTCCAAGATAAATGAAATTTTTCGCCAATGCGTATTTTTTAGCTATTTCCTGAATATGTTCGGAGTGCTGAAGGATCTGGTCAATTTGCTTTGGTATCATACTCATTGCTTCAGCTATTTTCATGCCGTCCGATTGCGATAAATTACGCATTCTTCCAAGATAAATTGCCAACAGACAGAATACAGCAAGTTGCGAGGTGAAAGCCTTTGTCGAGGCAACACCGATTTCCGGACCTGCGTGAATATATATTCCGGCATCGGTTTCGCGTGCAATAGAACTGCCCACCGCATTTACGATACCGCAACAAGTCGCACCTTTTTGCTTTGCCTCTTTGATAGCAGCAAGCGTATCTGCTGTTTCGCCGGATTGAGAAATTGCAAATACGACATCATCCGGATAAATAATAGGATTACGATAACGAAATTCGGACGCGTACTCGACTTCAACCGGTATGCGGGCAAGATTTTCTATTAAATATTCAGCAACCATTGCCGCATGGAAAGAAGTTCCGCACGCAGTGATAATGATTCTTCGAGCAGAGCGCAGTTTGTCCGCAACTTCACGCAAACCTCCTAATTTCACATTACCGTGATTTGCAATCAAACGCCCGCGGAACGCATCTTCAAAAGTTTTTCCCTGCTCGTAAATTTCTTTTAACATAAAGTAATCAAAGCCATCTTTTTCGATGCGGTCTATATCGAGCGTAATCTCGCTTAT
>JAQUZU010000105.1 GCA_028691175.1 Candidatus Kapaibacterium sp.
CGAAATTCACTCCTGCCAAAATCGCAAAGCTCTTGAAAGGCACATACGCGTAGTTGAGTTCGATATTTGTAAACGACTGGCTGTAATTGAGATAACGGGTGTAACCATCAAGTTCGCCATCAAGTGCTTTATCGACGCTCTTCGAGCCGACCGAATAGTTAAATCCGAGCGAAAAATTATGCGTCGGAGCCAGTGCAATCATAAATCCGAAGCCGTTCATATATATCGGCATTTCGATTTCTTCCAGCCCGAATGCTTTCGAAACCTGTGCGTTAAAATCATCGGCGTCGCCGAAGAACATATTTCCTGTATATCCGATGCCAAGCACTCTATAGTCATTCGCATGGCTCTCCGCCTGAACCGGTTCATAATCAAAGCCGGAAAGAAGTTCCTCATCAGTCATTTCCTCTTCTTGCGAAAAAGCCGGTGTAACTGCCACTAAGCTTAGCATCGCAAATCCAATTGCCGCGAAAAATTTTTTCATTATTTTATTCCGTATATTAAAAATATTTAGACGAATTTAGTCTGCAAATTATTTTGCAATAATAATAACTTCCGTTCGGCGGTTAAGTTTCCTGCCAAATTCCGTCGAATTACTCGCAATAGGCTTGCGCTCGCCATAGCCGACAGTCTTGATTCTGTTCTCGGTAATGCCTTTGCGCACCAAGTATTCCTTTACGCCGTTAGCGCGCTGGAGCGAAAGCCGGTCATTTACCGCGTCCGAGCCGATTGCATCGGTATGCCCTTCAATCAGCACCGCAACCGCGGGCTTATTGTTCATATACTCAAGCAAAATATCAAGTTCGGGCACAGTATCCGGCAAAACAGACAGTCCGGTTTTATACAGCAGATTGTCGATAATCATCTTCCTGCCGAGTTCGACAATCGGTACAGTCTTGCGGACAAGTTCCTCTTTGCGCTCATTCAAAATCGAAATATCGAGCGAATCCGGTATTGCCGGCATATTCGTCGTATATTTTAGCGCATAAAGATTTGTTAGCTGTGTAGAAAAATTATTTAAAATCGTCGAGAAAGGAAAATCCAAATCGAACACTTTTCCTCGATTACTCTCAGACAAATATGTGTATTCTTTCAGTTTCGGGGGAACAATCGAGAACAATCTGACATCGTTTTTTTCGAGTAAATTCGCTACCGAAACCGTTGTCTGATCAGTTACTCCGTCGCCATTTTCGCCCTTCTGGTGATACGGCGCGTCAGTAATTAGCACAAAAACTCTGTTTGCCGCTTTTCTGAAATTAATTTTCGTAGCAAATTTCAGCGCCTCAAGCGTATTTTCTTTTTCGTCATTTCCGCCTGATGCGCTAACAGATTTGATCCAATTTATGAATTGATATACATTATCGGTCGGTTGGAAAATTTTATCTACAATATCCGAATACAAAACAAGTCCAAGTTTAAAGTCAATGCCTCGCGAAAGCAGCGAATTGGTAAATTTTACGATATTTTCCTGTACCGCGTCCATATATTTCTGCATTGTTCCGGTTTTATCGAGCACAAAAATAAAATCTACCGGCACGCGTTCATTCGTTGAAATCTTTTTTACCGAAATAATTTTTTTCTCTACTCCGGCTTCAAGCACGTGCAATTCGCTAGCGCGCAAAGTATCTACCGGCTCGCCATTCTTCTTGAATGCCTCCAAAATCAACTGTACGTCCGGATATTTCGTTATATCTACATTTCGTATTGTCAGGTCTAACCCTGTGTCGTTCGCACTGACCTTTGTTTCTTTGTATAATTCTTTCTCTTTTTCTTCTTTATTTACACTTAATTTTTTCGTTGGCTGCTGGGCTAATGCCGTCATTCCTCCGAGAAACATCACAATAATTATATATTTTATGAGTTTTATCATTAAGTAATCCTATTTATGCTTCCGTGTGATATATTTTTTAGAATAAAAAACCCCTTAACCTTTAAGACGGTCAAGAGGTTTTTTTATTGAACTAATAATATTATAAAGTTATTCTCAATACCGGAGAAATAACGAAGAAGTTCTTCACTTCAAACGGATAAGCGTGACGCAACGGTGTAGAATATTTTCCTTCAATATACAACCAATTTACGATCGGTAAATAAATTCTACCGAGAATTGTTTGGTTAGAATATTGTATGCTTGCTCCAAACGGATAGCTTGCTTGGTTGCGATATTCAACTTTTGCGTAAACCCAATCGCCAAATTCGTGTGGCTTATAAGTCTTTAAGCCTATTGCATCTCTTGTAATCTTGTGGCAATCTTCTGCACTATCATAGTACAATACCATTTCGTTTACTTCTGCATAAGCGATACCAAGATCAAATCTGAAGAAGTTTTCTGCTTTTTCTTTATTTAACCACCAGTTATAGAATAATGTAAATTGACCTGTTCCGCGTAACATCGGAGCGATACCGTCGATTTCGCCTCTGTTTGATTCAACGTCTCTGCTATCTTTTAATAATGCAAATTCACGTTCATCAATTGCTTTATCGTTCATTTTTTCAACCGGAACATCGACGTTAAACGAAACACCGAATTCAGGATGGAACGGCATGAATACTTCGAATCCGGCAACTATTTTTGCACTCGGACCACTGTTTAATTGTCTTCTCGAAACCCAGCTCAGTGCATTATGTGTATTTTCTTCGATACCGCTTGTAATTCTATAGCTTGCACCAAGATATGCGTTAGCAAGATTCGGAATGCGGTCGCGGCTTTCTTCATCATCATTTACATAAAGAGGTCTCTTTAAGACAACTTTTGCTTCGCCTGCACTCCAAAACATAAGGCCTGCAGGGTCATTGCCGATAATTGATTTCAACCAGAAATCGGAAGATCCGATTTTAAGAGTTTGCTCAAACAGCGACGCTGTAATTGCGTGATCTACGTGAGTAGGCTCGAGATAACTCAAGATTGCTTTTGCCTGGCTCTCGGTTACCGGTGTTTCGGCCGGAATTTCCGAATAGCAGTAGTCTCTTTTTGCTACGGCGAGTTCTTCTGTAGTTCTGAACGAATAAGTACCATTAATATATTCAGCCAATTGCGGAATATTATTATTGATTTCATTCGAATTTATGTGTGCTTTACCGCAGCTAATGCTTAATATTTCATACGGCAAATCGACGTCGGTTCTCGGAGCGGCAAGCACTTCGATATTATTCATATCGAGCATTTTTTTATCATATCCCAAAATCACAAATGATTGATGAATTTGGATTTTGATATCGTTTTCGCAAATTCTCCAACGCGGAAAATATTTTCGGATATTCGGATCCGGCGCAGTCAAAGAATCGATGATAGTTTCTGCATGAGCAATACTTGGCACTATACCGAGAATCATTAAGCCCATCAGTAGTATATAAAATTTCTGTCTCATAATTATTTTACTCTCTTGTCAATACTTTCGTGTTAATTAATCAGTTAATTAGAAGTTTACTATGAAACGAGCCATTGGAATAAATACGCTTTTTTTCTCCCATGCTCTCGGATTGTCTTTAAAGGCTTTGAAGTAGCCTTTTGCATCTAAGCGGAGAGCAAAAGTATTTTGAATAATCGGTATTTGCAACCATGCATTTACGCCAAGTCCCTCGTCAAAGTATTGAACTGAAGCACCATACGGAGTGGAAATATTTTTAGTCATAAACTCCAATTTACCGCTGATACCGCCAACTGTTTCGCTCTTATCTTTTGCATAATTGATAAACGGATCTTTATCTTCCGGTGTTTCAAGTGTGTTCAGCCATTTTTCCGTAGTATATACGGTAGCACCGATTCCGAAACGGAAATAGTAATCGTTATCAATCTGCATTGCGAAAGTATAATGCAATTGAGCGTTCAATCTGATAAGATAATCATAATCGCTGTTATCTTGTACAAATTCATCTACATTAAGATTTCTGTCTTTATAGCCGCATTCGTTTGCATCGCCGAATACATAACCAAAGCCCAGGTGGAATACACCTGATTTCGGGATTATTTTAATCGGGAAGTCAAATTCGCCGGCAATACCAAAACCTGCATGAGTAAGTTTTCTTTCTACGCTGAATACGTCGTCTGTAATTGATGACCAGCCGTTTGTCGGCAGGATCACGCCAAGTTTTACGTTATCCCACAAAGCGGAGAATGTCATTCTCTCGCTCCACATAGAATAGTAGTTGATTTCGTCGATACCGTATTTGAGTTCAAGACCTAATTTCGGCAATCTTGAATTTACTGCAAAGAAACTGTCCGGAACCATTTCGCCGTTATCGTTTTCGTAGAAAGGCATTTCGTAACTTCTCCAGCTTACTAAGTCCGGTGAAGCGATAATTTCATTTTCTTTGAAAAAATAATCTATCGGTTGAATGTCGGAAATTCTCTTTACGCTCTGAATATCTTCGCTCGTAAGGTCATATTCATTTTGGAATAATGAAGTCGTTTTGCCGAAATTCTTCTGACCGAACCAGTTTGTATTTCCGATGCCCTGTGCTTCGAGAGTTTTGTTTTCGAGGTTGCCCTGTGCAAGGCGACGTTCTGCCAGGTCATACAGATTTGTAAGCATTGGTTCGTCCATATCCGTCATTGTAATAAGTTTCAACTCTTCCGGAATATAAATATCTTTATTATTAGGGCCTTCGAGGTTTACACCGATTACATCGTCCTGAGTTGAAACGATGATTGCGATGATAGTACCGCGATAATCCGTCGTACCGCGAGTTGTTACTAAGTATGCAGTACGAATTACGCGCGAATCAACTTCGAATTTGCTTTTTCTGATTGCTTCATAAATATTTACATATTCGTCCCAGCTCGGAAGAGTAATGTCTGTAAAAGACATTTCGATATCTTCGTAGCAGTTTTCGTTAGGAGTGCCGCCCAAGACGCACTCCTCTGTTTTAGATATAATTCTCGGATCTACATTTGCGAGAATCTCAGATGATACTTCTGCCTCGCCACTCTCTGCGATTTGATATTCTTTAAGAGTTTCGCGAATTTTGTCTCTATCCTCATTTTTAAATTTCCAGATAGATACCGTACCGTAACGATAATTAGAAAATCTGCTCAGCACGCCTTCCAAATCGCTTTTCGATACCGGATCCTGTGCAAGGACGGATCCGGCGAAAACGAAACTTATTAAAGCCAATAAGGTAGAATATCTTATTATTTTTTTCATGTTTCTATTTGTCCTGTATTATTTCTTTATTTATTGTTATAAATACTATTTTCTTTTTTTAGAAGATGGAGTTTTCTTAGTACCGGTACTACTACTGCTAGATGAAGTTTTCTTGCTTGTACGACCTTCCTTCTTGATTTCTACGCTTGTAGTCAAAGCAATTTTCGCATTGGACGATTTGTCTTTTGCTGTTGCAACCGCTGTCAAAGGAAGCACGATCGAACCGTTTAGTACTGATTTACCTGCCGGCATTTTAACTGTACCGGTCAATTCGATTTCGTAAGTACCGGTACCGGTTTCGCGAACTACTGCATCATCTAAGTTCAATGCTGAACTTTCAATATCGTTAAGCGTAGGAGCGTCTGCTCTCATCGTAACTTTTGCTTTTGTAGATTCGTCCAAACTTGGTGCTCCGACTGTTATGCCGCGAATGGTTTTTCTCCATTTGTTGCCTGAAGTCGATTCATCTTCAATCTTGTTAGCAAGGTTGATCGAAGGTTGTTTAAGTTTAATTTCCTTCGTCATTTCCGGTAATACGTCAATTTCTTTTCCTGTTACCGGTTGCTTCCAAGTAATTTTCATATTTACCGAATTAGATTTTGCGGACAAATATGGCGCTCTGTTTTGTGCTACAGTAAGACCTTCGATCGGAGAAACTTGCGAACCTTGGTCATCTGTGCCGATGTAAATTCTGAACTCTTCCGGTTTAATTGCACCGCCGGAGGTCGGAACTACAGACTGATTGCCCAAGTGATAAGTCGCATAATATGCTCTTTCGAAACGTCTTGTAATATATTCTCTACTTTCTTGTGTAAGTCCTGTTTCATAGATTGTAAGTTCAGTCTCGCGCGGAGCAGATTTTCCGCCGATTGAGTGATTTACCACCAATGTATATCTACCCGGCTCGAGTTTTTTATCCACGATACCGATATATTCTCTTTTTGCACCACGTGCCGGAACTGGAATCGGGGTACCGTTCAGTGTCTTCGTCATCGGAGTACATGTAACGCCTGCTACAACACGACCGTCGCTGTTCTTAACTTCGCCGACTACTCTGTTACCGCCTTCACCGTTATACGGAGAAATTGTAAATTCAAATGCTGCAGGAAGTTGGTCGAATGAACGAACAAGCGGCAATACAACTTCAGGATTAGCACCACGGCTTTCCGGAAGAATTACGCGAATGTTAAACTCAATAGAACCTTGGTTCTGCGGGAAGTGGATTGACTGGCCCGGAGCAAGCAATTTTGCGATATAGCCATATAATTGGATTTTGCCAACGATGTCTCTGCCGTTTTCTTCTTTGAAAGCTTGTTGTTGTGCTTTACGAAGTTTTGCGTCAAATTTATCTACATCGTTTTCTTTCGTTAATATA
>JAQUZU010000106.1 GCA_028691175.1 Candidatus Kapaibacterium sp.
TCATCTTTCGACTTGCCGGCGATTTTCTTTTTTTCTTCACTCTCGTCGAGTTTAGTTGCCTGCTTAAATTCCTTAATTCCGGAGCCGAGTCCCTTCATAAGTTCGGGAATTTTCTTTGCACCAAACAGCAACATAACTGCTACCACAATCAGAATAATTTCCGGAGTTCCTAGTCCAAACATATTTTTCTCCGCTATTTATTTTAAATGATTTATAAGCGAATTGAAGATAAATTTTCCGTCATCACCGCCGAGTAATTGATCGCAATATCTTTCCGGATGCGGCATCATGCCGAGCACGTTGCCCTGCTTGTTCATAATTCCGGCGATGTTGTTGATCGATCCGTTCGGATTTGCTTCGGGAGTAACGTTTCCGTTCTTGTCGCAATATCTGAAGAGAACTTGCCCGTTGTCTTCAATTTCTTTAATTGTGTCCGCATCAGCAAAGAAATTGCCCTCGCCATGCGAAATCGGGATACGTAAAGTTTTTTCTTCGGGAATTTCCGAAGTAAATGCCGTTTTATGGTTCACAGTTTTCAGATAAATATCTTCGCAAATGAACGAAACATTAATATTTCTGAGAAGTGCACCCGGCAAAAGTCTTGCTTCAGTCAGCACCTGAAAGCCGTTGCAAATTCCCATTACATAACCGCCCTTATTCGCGAATTTAATCACATCTTCCATTATCGGCGAAAAGCGTGCGATTGCACCGCAACGCAAATAATCGCCATGAGCAAATCCGCCCGGAAGAATTACGCAATCGGTATCCTTCGGCAGAGAAGTTTCCTTATGCCAGACGTATTCGGCTTTGCAGCCGAGATTTGCAGTTACGGCAGAATATGCGTCGTGATCGCAATTAGAACCGGGGAAAACAACTACACTGTATTTCATGTTTATTTCTGTTAATTTGTTCTACTTCAATTACTTAGCATCTTCAATTTCAACAGCGAAATCTTCAATAATCGGGTTTGCGATTAATTTTTTGCACGCATCGGCAACAATGTTGTTTGCAGCAGTTTTGTCCTCTGCTTCTACGTTGAGTTCTACAATTCGTCCAATTCTGACGTTGCTAATATTATTGAAGCCGATTGAACGCAATCCGTTCTCGACTGTTTTTCCCTGTACGTCCAAAATGCCTTTACGCAAGGAAATTCTGATTATTGCTTTGTAAGTTTTCATATTGAAACTTCCTTTATGATTTGATAAGTTTAATCAAGTTGAGTAAAATGAGTATGATCGTCGCCCTCATCGATTTCGTCATCTGCACCGAAATTTGCTTTCAGCCACACAATAAAGTGACGAATCGTGCTGACCACGATGTAAAACATCATAAACGGAAACAGTGCGACGCCCTTCGTTACAATTGAAAGCACTGCTCCGATAATAAAGATGGTAAATATTACCGGTTTCGATTTGATATATCGACGGCTGAAGCGCGGCATATTATCGAATTTCACGGTTGAAATCATCGCAAAGCCCACCAACGCAGAAATCGCAGTATATACTGCAAAGTCATATTCCGCCGGGATATACCCCGTATCTCTGAAGAAAACGAGAAACGAGAGAATCGTCAGCGCACCGCCCGGAATCGGAAGGCCGGTAAAATACAGCTTATCTGCAAAAGAAGTAAGGGCAACATTGAAGCGCGCAAGCCGCGTTACGCCCGCCAGTGCCGGCAAAGAAGCCAGCAAAATTCCATACTCGCCGAATTGGTAAAAATACGCCTTATAGAGCATAAACGATGGAGCAATTCCGAAAGAAACTGCATCGCAAAGCGAATCGAGCTCCGCTCCAAGTTCACTCGTAGCCTTCAGAATACGGGCAACAACGCCATCGAGTGCATCAAAAACCGCGGCGAAAAGTATCGCCAGCCCGGCTTTATACAGGTTTCCTTCTGCGGCATAAATTATCGCATTGAAGCCCATATAGACATTCATAAGCGTGAAAAGATTTGGAACTATTGAGCGCGTTAAACGCATTTACCATCACCTAATCTATTTACTAAATTAAACTACAAACATACGAATATTTCCGCAAATTATATTGTTTTTTTTCAATTTTTCGTTTTTTACCTGATTCGGCCGATCAGAGACTCGCCGGCACAGGTTTTGTCGCCCGGTTTCACGAAAATTTCGCTTTCGGGCGAGAGCAAAATGTCGATTCGCGAACCGAATTTCATCATGCCGAACTTATTGCCGGCAGTAACCGTGTCGCCCTCTTTTATGTCCCAGACCAAGCGTCGTGCCATGATGCCGACAATTTGCTTGAAAAAGAGCTTACCGTGCGGATTTTCGATACCGATATGTGTCTGCTCGTTCAGCGGGCTTGCCTTCGGATGATACGCTACAAGATAATCGCCGGGATTATATTTGAAATACTTCACAGTCCCGGAGAGCGGAATTCGATTTACATGCACGTCCAATGGCGACAGAAAAATGCTGATTTGCTTGACTTTTCCGCCCATGAATTCGTTCTCATCTGCGTCGATGATTTGCAGAACTTTACCATCGCACGGTGCAACAATCAAGGCAGGATCTTCGAGCCATTTCTCGGGTGTAATGCGTTGCGGATCGCGAAAGAACCACACTGCAAACGCTATCAGAATCACACCGATCGGGGAAAGAATCCACGCTGCCCAATCCTTTCCTATCAAAGGGATCAACGCAATTAAAATCAATCCGACAATAACCATTATACAAAAGTTATCGACGCCATATTTTGTTATCATCTCGAAATTTCCTTTTGAATTACCGAAAATATTCCGTAAATTTACGGTTCTAAAATGCAAAAATAGACAAATCCTGTATAAAAAACAAATTGAAAAATATAATAAAGGATACGATAAAATGAAGTTCTCCGTTATACTCTCTGAGTTTGCAAAAGTCCTGAACGATGTACTTCCTGCTATTCCGAGAAAATCGACCTTACCGATATTGGAACATCTGCATTTCACGCTTTCGGCAAATTCTTTACGCATTGTGGCTACCGATCAGGAAATCATCATTAAATCCGAAATCACCGTAGAAGGCACGGAAGACGGTGAAATTCTGGTTCCGGCAAAGCGTCTGAGCGAAATCGTAAAAGTGCTCGACCAAGCCGGAACGATTGAGTTCATCTCTAATCCGGAAAATTTTGAAATCACGCTAAAAACGCAAAGCGGAAAGTACACTATGCTCGGGCTTGACGCCGATGAATACATTGACCTGCCGGAAATTTTCGGCGAAGAAACAGAGGCAATCGACGGAACACCGGAAGTTAATACCGCACACTTTACTGCGGCAGACATCCAGCGACTGACAAATTTGACTTCATTTGCGGTCTCTACCGACGAATTCCGCCTTGCGATGACCGGAATTTTGTTCCAGTTCCGCGGAAATTACGTTTATTCCGTTGCGACAGACAGTTTCCGTCTGGTTCGCATCACTGCATTCGCAAGCGAAGAGCAGCCTTTCCCGGAAGACTTTGACGTTATTATTCCGACCCGCGCAATCGAGATTTTAAAGAAAGTAAACACAAACATTACAATGACTTCCATTGCAAATGAGGACAAAGTTACTCATCTGCGCTTCATTATCGGCAACCTCGTTTTCATCACTCGCGTCATAAACGAACGTTTCCCGCCATATGAAACCGTAATTCCGACCGGAAACGAACTGACGATGGTTACTTCCCGCAAAGAATTTCTTGCCGCAATTAAGCGCGTATCAATCTTTACAAGCAATGTTTCGCATCAAATTCGCATGAACCTCAGCAATGACAGTTTTGTTTTGGGTGGCGAGGACGAAAGCACAAACAGCAACGCAAGCGAGACTTTGCCGTGCGACTTCAATGGCGAAGCAATTACAATCGGATTTAACGTGAAATATCTCGATGACGCAATTTCGCATCTCGAGCCGGCAACCGAAGGCGACGATAACATTTATCTGTTCATCTCGGAGCCGACCAAGCCGATTTTGATTAATACGGAGCCAAACTCGCAACGCTCGCTAATGCTCCTGATGCCGGTCAGACTGAATGCGACTGCGACTTATTAAAAATAGATTTTACGTTGGTATTAAACACAGCAGAATTGAAAACAGAGACGCAAATTAATGCGTCTCTGTCTGTTTATAAGCTTGTTTATTTAAACAAATGATCAAATTCCGGCGGAATCGGAGTCGAGAATTTCATTACTTCCTCGGTCTTCGGATGCTTGAACGACAGCAAGAACGCATGCAAACCGAGTCGATTAATCGGATTTGTGGTTGCTCCGTACTTTTGATCGCCGACAACCGGATGCCCCAAGTCTTCCATGTGAACGCGTATCTGATTTTTGCGTCCTGTATCGAGAGTTACCTCCAAGAGCGAATACAGACGGCTGCGCTTCAAAACTTTATACTTTGTAATTGCTTCCTGCCCGCTGTTCGGACGCTGCGAAGAAAAAACGTGGAAATTTTTATTTTCGCTCAGCCAAGAATGAACTCCCCCTACATCGTCCTCGACTTTCCCTTCAACCACCACGTAATAGCTACGATCCATCACAACATCGTGCCAATCACTCTGCAAATATTTTTTTGCTTCGGGATTTTTCGCAAACATCATAATACCGGAGGTTTCGCGGTCGAGGCGGTGAACAACGAAAATTTTATTGCCCGGATCTGCCTGCTTTACGTAATTGCTCAAAATATTATATGCCGTCTTCTCGTTTTCCTTATTGGTCGAGACCGATAGCAAACCGTAATTTTTATTAATCACAATCAGGTCAAGATCTTCGTAAACTATCGTCAAGCCCTTAATCGGAATTTCGCGTGGCGCCTTCATGGAACTAATCACTACCGAGTCGCCGGCTTTCAGTGGCGAATCGTATTTCGCAGAGGCATCTCCATTCACTTTTACCTGCTTGTTCGTAAACAATGACTTAACGGCCGTGCGACTTTTCTCGGGCATTTTTTTGCTTAAGAACTCCATCAGCGTCGATTCCTCGGTTACGGTAAAAGTCGTAACTTTTTCTTTCTTTTGCGGGACAAATCTTTTGATCTTTTTCGTGTTCATCTGTATATTCCAATTTACAATATTACAAATATACGGATTAATCCGCAAAAAATTGCAAGGATATTGATTAATGCCAATTGTAATTTCCGTATCCCAAGTTTTAAATCAGATTTTCGTGCATTTTTCTTCCGTGCATAAATCAGGTAAAACACTAATCGAAAGCATTCGGCGTCTATAAATTTATTATATTGCTATTTTTTAGACAAGCGACATGAAAATCAACTATAAAGATATTATTTCGCGAATAAAGGCAAAACCGAAAATTGCCGCCATAGCCGGTGCGGTAATTCTTGTGCTGATAATCTGCATGTTTCGGTGTTGTGGAAGCAGCGAGCCGGTAATCGACGACCCGACCGTCGGAACGCAAATCATTAACGGGTGCAAACGTGTCTCGAAAGTGCATTCGAGCGAGTTTAAGATTACAAGCCGGGTAAAACATCACGCAGAAAAACGTGTTATGGGCGGAATAAAACTTTGGGAGAAGTCATTCGAAATGCCGATTGAAATTACTTTCTCGGCATATATCGATTTATCGAAATTTAACGCCGGAAACGTTATTCGCAGCAAGGACAAAATTACTGTTTATCTGCCAAATCCGGAGTTCGAAATCTCGTCGATAAAACACGGCGATCGCAGTACGACCTCTTCCCTGTTTGCGGGCTATGAGCCGGCGGAAATCGATAATTTGATTCGTAAAAAAACGCAGTCTGTTATCAATAATTTCGGCAAGGAAGTTGCAAACGAACACTCGCAGGCAGTCCAAGACGCCCGCATAAACGCATATAACGCTATTCTGCCAATACTCGAAGGTCTCGGCTATCACAAAGAAGGCATCAGGATAGTATTTCGTAACTCGTTTAATATCGGGGAGTTACCCATTCATTTAAAGATATAGAGGCATAACCATGAAAATGAAAAACCAGCTTATCATATATGTTGCAAGTGCAGTTGTGCTGTGTATTGTTGTATTCATAATGTATTCATATAACGGCGAAAAGGAAGCAATCAAGCCTGACCGCACCGAGGAAATTTTAAGCAGTATTCGTGCGATGAAGACCTGGGAATTTCTGGCTGTTACGCGCGAGGAGACAATCAAGCGCGAGTACAACGACCTCTGGGGAATCGGCAGCAAAAAGCAAATGCGCCACGTTTATACCGGACGCCTGAAATTCGGAATCGACATCGACGAATTACCCGCAAATTGCCTGAAATGCCATGGCGATACTGCAGAAATTACACTGCCGAAAATAAAGTTGCTTTCGAAAGATTTCATCATCAGCGACCGCGAGGAATTTAACAACGGAAATTTCGACGACGAATCGTTTAAAATCTGGCGACAAAAAGCCGCAAAGAAAATGCTCGCAAACTGCGACAACGCGGAAACTCATCGTCAGGCACG
>JAQUZU010000107.1 GCA_028691175.1 Candidatus Kapaibacterium sp.
AAAGGATTTATTTTTTAGAAATTGCTAAAGATTTACTTAAATGCGTCGATAATATCTTTCGATAGGAAAAACTATGCGGCAGGAAGCCCCAAGAAAAGATAACTTTTTATACATGGAGGTTTATTATGCCAGTAGCAATATCAAACGGTGGTCGTATTAGGACCAATAGTGCGGCAGAAAATGCTTATAACGCATTAATGCAGAGCACAAAGTCAATTTCAAAGTCGCAATTAAATATTTCGACAGGTAAAAAAATCAATGCGGCATCTGACGACGTATCGGGTTATATTACGTCGCGTTCTTTGAGTTCAAGAAATGGCTCGTTAAAGCAAGCACTCAACTCGGTTGGTGATGCAAAAAATGTTACCGCAATCGCTCAAGATGCGTTGGATAACATTAACTCTTTGTTGTCAGACATTAAAGATGCAGCAGCAACTGCCTCGTCCGCAGCATTGGGAACAGATGAAAAAGTCGCTTTGGCAAAAGGTGCATTCAGAATGGCTCAACAAATTCAGACAGTTGTTGATTCTACCGTATTCGGTGGAAAACAATTGTTAGATGGTACATTCTCCGGCGATTGGACAGTAGGATATAAAGCAAACAATACCCTGCTTACAATCGGAATCGACCTTACGACAAGCAACGCAGACTTTAACACATCTTTTTATGATGCTTCAGGAAATTTCCAGAGCACGAATTCTTTCGATATTAAATCGATTAGCAATACCGGCGCTGCAAATTTCGCAGGCGTTTCAGGTTTGAACCTGAAAAATCTGAACAGTGTAGAAGCAACTGATCTCGATATTTTCTCTACAGAGAATATTAAGACCACTATCCAAAGTTTAACCTTTGCGTTGAACAACATTAACAAAGTAGCTTCTTACATCGGTGGTGTAGAAAACCGTTTGAGTTCGCAGGATGATCTGCTTACTTCGCAGATTACCAACTATAATGCGGCAATTTCGAGAATTGAAGATACTGATATGGCTGAAGAACAACTTAGCTTGGTTAAGGCACAGTTTTTGCAGTCTTCTTCATTAACTTCGTTGAGTCAGGCAAATCAAAATCCAAGTTCGTTCTTGCAATTATTCAGATAAGAGCAAACAAGATAAGCCGAAATTCGACGCTTGATTATTGAATAATGGAAGCAGGGGAAAGGGTGACCTATCTCCTGTTTCCAAGTTTATAAAAAATTACTATAAGGAATACATTTATGGCAACCTTAGCACAACAAATGGCGGCACGCAAAGCGTATGGAACAAAAGGAAAAGTTCCGTCGTACCTAGAGCAGGAAGTATATTCTTGGAGCAAAGAAAAAATTATCCTCAAGATGTATGATTTATTCATAGTTAGTTGCAAACGTGGTGACGTGCAAAAAATGAGCAGAGTACTTATCGAACTTATGGGAGCACTGAATTTCGATTACGAAGAAACCGCTACCCGCTTATATCGCCTGTATGAGTATTGCCAAAGATGTATTTTCCAGAAAAAATACGACGAAGCAATTAGGATTATACAGGAATTACGCCAGGCATGGGCACAAACATTTGACCTCGAGTAAAAAAGGAAAATAGCTATGGCAACGACAGATATTTCGTCTTCGCTTTCGTCCTCAACTTCAAGTTCGAGCACTACGCAACTTGATCAGTTGGTCGAAGCATACAAACAGACCAGACAGTCTGAACTCGATACTCTGACGACGAAAAAGTCAGAGATCGAAGGGAAAATGACGTTCTATAGTGTCCTCCGTAATCGTGTAAGTGCAGTTACGTCCGAACTCGATAAGTATTACCGGGTTAAAAACGACAGCGATGACGATGATACTAATGATGTTTATGATACGGAATTTAAAGAAACAGCCGATAAACTGGTTAGTGCGAAAAAAGTAAGCTCGAGCGACGAAGATTTCGTAACTGCTACTGCTTCAAGTACTGCGGATACCGGTATTAACGATATTCGCGTAAATCGATTGGCTACAAATGATCAGTTTACATCACGTCAGATTACGCTCGAAAATAAAACGGCTATCGAGCCGGGCACAATTACTTATACTGTGAAAGTTCTCGATGATGACGGCGAACTGACAGATGAAGATGGCAATAAATATAATAATGTAGACCTGAAAATTAAAATTGCCGAGGACGATACAAACGAATCGGTGATGAAAAAAATTGTAAGTGCGGTAAACGGTAAAAGTGATCTGAATTTTTCTGCATCATTCATGAAAGATACGGATACGACCGGCCGCGTGGTATTTACAGCAAAAGAAGCCGGTGCGGAGAATCAGGTCGATCTCTCCTTCCTGACAGAGGGTGAAAGCGCAAATTCCGAATTGAACAGCATGCTCGGACTCGATAATATTAATTCGGACCGAACTTCTATCTCGACCGATGTTACTGCCGCAAAATTCCGTATCGCCGATACTTCCGAACTAAACAGCAAACTTGTAGTGAACGGAATTGAAGTAACAAAAAGCACAAATTCCATCGATGATTTGTTGCCGGGCGTTACGATTACGCTGAAACAAGTGCACGAAGATGACGATCGCACTACAACTTTAACTACTACGAACGACAGCAAAACAGTAATAACAAATATTACAAATGCAATCGATTCGTATAATCAGGTGATTACGCATTTGAAGGAAAATACTTCGATGTTGCGCAGCGATTCCGGCACAAATTCCCTGCTGACAAAGCTCCGTAACCTTGCTACGACATATATTGAACCGGAAGAACCGGATCCGGTCGGAGCGGAAGAAACGGAAATAGCACCGAAATATATCACGAACCTGGGATTTGAGGTTGGCTCTGACGGCACTCTTTCAATTTCGGATTCAGATGTGATAACAGAATTGCTGGAGTCCGACGGTGGGTCGCAGAAAATTTCGTGGTTTTTTAATTCCGAAAACGGTTTTATGTCGAAATTGTATAAAATAATTAGCGATGTTACCGATGATGACGGTTTGATAAAAACACGTACCAAGTCTTTGCAAGATCAATTAGACGCAAATGCGGATAAAATCACAACAATGGAAGATCGAATTGATACTGCTGCCGAATCGATGCGGAAGCAATACACTTCGATTCTAGAAACATATAATGAGCAAGTATCACAATATGAAACATGGACTAAACTACTCGAGAGTATGTAGTTTGTGATTAAGGAGATAGGTCATGATACAGAAAATTTCGCAAACAGAAAAATTTTTTGCAGAAACATCGTATCAATTTCAGCAAAATTTTGTAAATTCGCAAACCGAGCAATCGGCTGATTTTAATTTAGATGTCGAAAGGTCGGATTATTCCGTCGAGGAAAGCGAAGAAAAAAGTAGAAGTAAAAGTGATACAACAACTAAAAACGTTGTTGACTATCGGAATTTATCTGATACATTTCAGGAAATTCTCGGTGATAGTAAACTTGGGGTAGAATTTAGAAAAGACGAAGAAACGCAAATCATGACTGTTAATGTAATCGATAGAGAAACCAAAGAAATCGTGCGGCAAATTCCACCGGAGGTAACGATTAAGATTGCAAAAATGGTCTCGCATCTAAGTGCCTCAGAAACCGGCAACATTACGAATGCAAAAATATGAGAATCAATGACGACATAATCGAAAACGAACTTTATGATTTGTATGCCATGTCCATAAAAATTTGCGGATTATGTTGTGTGCACATTGATGATCCGGTTATATATAATGACCTCGCAAACTTGTATTATAAACGTGCAATTGTTTTGCGAAAATTTGAAAAATATGCCGCAGACAATGAATCAAAACAGCATCTGAAGGAAATTATTCGCAGAAATTCTAAAGTTGTTGAAGAAATTACCGATAAAGAAAACCAGATACACGAAATCTTGGAGAACAAGAAAAACACTTTAGCCGCGAAATTGCGGGAATTGAACAATAATCAACGCGTGCTAATTTATCATAACAGGTAAAGCCATGAAAATACAGAATTTAAATAACAAATTAGATGTCTATGCCACAAATTTTGTGAAGCAGGCAAAGCCGGCGGAAGCAAGCGAGGAAAATGCTGCTACCGAAGCAGTAGCATCTAAAAAAACGGACAAATTGGAACTGTCGGCACAGGCAAAAAATCTTAGCGCGATATACGAGAATATTGCAAACGGCGTTTATGATTCAGATGAGGTTATGGACGAAGTCGCAAGCAAGATACTGAAGGATATATAGCAAAAAAAAAAAAAGAGCCGAGCCGAGTTGTAACGGCTTTTTTTTTGCGTTAATTTGTTTATGTCGTGAAAATTCCTTAACTTGAATTTTTATAATGTGCAATTCACATATTCAGATTATCGATAACTAAAAACAGACTTCTAAGCAATATAGTAGGAAAAGGAAACGAATATGGCAAGAACATTGAACAAAGTGATGTTGATTGGCAACGTCGGCAAAGATCCGGAACTGAAATATACTCCGAGTGGAATTCCGGTTACGACATTTAGACTCGCTACTGCCGAGACTTGGAGGGATCGCGATTCGCATACGCAACTCCACACCGATTGGCATACCATAGTAGCATGGAGAGGGCTTGCGGAAGTAATTAACAAACTCGTAAAAAAGGGAAATCGCATTTATATTGAAGGGCGAATCCAGACGCGATCGTTCGACGATAAAAACGGGCAAAAGCGGCATGTAGTCGAGATTTTGGCTGATAACATGATGCTGCTCGACCAAAAGAGAAACAAAGACGACGAGCCGGAAACTGAAAACGATGGCGAATTTATCGATACGACGATGTCGCACGATTTTGATATGTATAATCTTGCGGAAGATAACGATGAAACATACTTCGGGCGCGTTCCGAAAGATATGAATGAGGAAAATGGCGAAATAGATTTTAATATTTAAGATCAATAATTCCCCGAAATTTTGTAATTTTGCAGTTGCATGGAAGCCCTTATTTGTATAAAGGGCTTTTTTGTGAATGTAAACTATTGATATGTAAATAATTATGAAAAATAATCACGCCTCCGACGTCAAAGTCGGCATTGTCTCGCTTGCTGCGATGCTGGTTTTGTTAATAGGAATTATCCTCGGGAAGGGCATCGGACTTGGCTCTACCACGCTCATAAAAATGCGCTTTCCAAACTCCGGCTCGATTCAGACGACAAGTCCCGTGCTGATTAACGGCGTAAAGCGTGGCAGCGTAAAGGACGTGATTAATGATCGCGGCAGCGTCTTGATTACTGCCGAGATGGATAATATTGACGATATTTATTCAGATGCAACCGCACAAATTTCGATTCTCGAAATTACGGGCGGAAAAAA
The DNA here is from genome assembly GCA_028691175.1 of Candidatus Kapaibacterium sp. Taxonomy (GTDB): domain Bacteria; phylum Bacteroidota; class Ignavibacteria; order Kapaibacteriales; family UBA2268; genus CALLXS01. The sequence goes on from JAQUZU010000107.1 coordinate 5,295, forward strand.
AATAGAGATTATGCCCGGAAAATCCGGCACAAAATTCAGTGCTTCAAGTGAAATTCCCGGCAAAACTCCGGCTGACCTTGCGGATTTAGTTGCGAGAGCAGGCGAATTGGTCGAAAATGTAGAGACTTTGCTTGTCGATGCCGATACGGCGATCCGTGCCGTAAATACAATTCTCGCTGATGGAGTTGTAAATGAAAAAGTGCGGAATATTCTCGGTAATACGGAAAATTTGACGCAAAGTCTGAATAAATTTGTAGATCGAAATGTAGCCGACCTCGAGTCATGCGTGAAAAACGCAAACCATATTGTGGCACAGTTGCGGACATCAATCGACAAAAACGAGCCGAAAGTCTCTGCTCTCGTCGATGAACTCGGCACGACAGTCAAAAAGACGAATGCACTTCTGGCTAATATCGATAATACTCTCGGCGAGGCTTCGGGAACGCTTGACGATATAAAGAAAATAACCCGAAAAATTAATTCCGGCGAGGGTACGATCGGAAAAATAATATATGACGACAATTTCGCTAAATCGCTCGATTCAACTCTTTTTGAACTGAACGATTTAGTTAAGCAGTTGAAAAAATATGGAATTAATGCCAATATTCGGCTTGGTTCCAGACCATAAAACGATAATTATCACAAAATATAATGAAAGAATAAAATGGCGTTTAAAAAAAGAAACATGAAATGCGGCGAACCCCGCATAGAGCATGTAGGAAAAAGTATCACGCTGAATGGCTGGGTGCAGAACGTACGCAACCTTGGCGGGCTGATTTTTATTGATTTACGCGACCGCTACGGCTTGGTTCAATTGATTATTGAACCGGAAAATCAACCGGAACTGGCTGAGCGCGCAACCGAATTGAAGCAGGAATTTGTAATTTGGGCGACCGGCGATATCAGAAAACGCGAAAATCCGAATACGAAAATGCCGACCGGCTTGGTTGAAGTGCTCGTTAGCGATTATGGCGTAATAAATCGTGCGGAACTTCCGCCGTTTGAGATTT
>JAQUZU010000108.1 GCA_028691175.1 Candidatus Kapaibacterium sp.
AAAAAAGATGTGAAAAATTATCTTGCTCTCGGTCAGGCATATATTAAAGCAGGCGAGATGAGCAAAGCCGATCTGGAAATCAGAAAAGCCCAGAAAATGGACGAAAAACTTCCTGAAGGCTGGATAGCACTTGCAGATTTATACTTCGCTCAGGGCGTGTATTCACTCGCAATCGACTATTATAAAAAAGCACTTGAACTCGAAGAAACAAATATCGATGCAAGAATCAATCTTGCAACATCATACTATTACACTGCTCGTGCCGAAGAAGATAAAGAATTGAAAAACGGTTATTATTCGCAGTGTTTGTCCGAATGGGAAATAGTTGCAAATAAAGATCCAAAAAATGCAAAAGCATTCTGGGAAGCCGGAAAAATTTATTACTATTCTGAACTTTGGGAAAATGCCGCAAAATATTTGAACAAATATATTCAATTGCGTCCGGATCACTCACTTGCACGTTTCTATTTGGTTCAATCACTTTATGAAATTGAACAATGCGAAGCACTTCAAGAAAATGTCGATATTGTTGCAAATGAAATTGATAGCGTAAAGACCTTAGTTAGAAATTGGCAAGCTGAATGTTTCTATAAACAGCAAAAATATTCCGAAGCAATTACTGCTTACAAAAATCTTTCTGCTACAATGGTTTTAAATGCAGAACAACTTGAAAACATTGCGAAAGCATATATGTTCTCCGGCGATACAGTGCAGGCAATTGCTGCTTATCGTGATGTAATTAAAGTTGATAAATCACGTGGCAATACTTTGATGGCTTTCGGTACTATGGCTTTTCAAATGAAAGACTATGCTACTGCTGCCGAATTTCTTGAAGTAAGAGATCAAAATGTAAAAGATGAACTAACAGATAAGATGAAATATTATCTTGCTTTGTCATATTTGTTTAATAATGATAGTTTGAAAGCGGCTGAGACTTTCGAAAAAGTTATACAAGTCGATCCGACGAACTATTCTGCTTCTGTATATCTGAGTGATGCTTACGTCAAATTAGGCAAAAAGGCTGAATCAATTACTCTTTTAAACGATGTTATCGCAAAAATGTCTTCTGATGTAAAAGCAAACGAAAATACTTTGAACAATGCATTCCAAAAACTTTGTTCATCTGCTTTGCAAGAGAAGAACTTTAAAGAAATTGGTAGAATCGCTAAGCAATGGACAGATCTTATTCCGAATTCACAACCGGGATTTTTCTTCTACGGCTTGTCTTTCCATGGTGCCGGCGAAGTTGATGGTGCGTGCAAATACTACAAAAGAGCCGTTGCTATTGATCCGAGCACCGAACTTGCGAAAAGTGCAAAGAAATATATCTCTGACTTGAAATGTAATTAATCAACTTGGAGTCTGAAATATAGCAAACAGCCGAGAGTAATTATCCTCTCGGCTGTTTGCGTATAAGATGTTTTAAATTACATTGTCCGGGGAACCGGAATCTTTACGTAGAAAGTTGTGCCTTTTCCGACTTCGGATTGCACATCGATAATGCCGTTGTGCTGGTGAAGGATACGCTGGGTAATCGGCAAACCGAGTCCGGTGCCATCAGCTTTACGCGTGAAAAACGGATTGAAGACTTTCGAAATATCTTCCGGCATGATTCCGCACCCGTCATCTTTAATTGCTACGACTACATATTCGCCTTCGTTATATTTTGCGGATTTTTCCTCATAGCTTGAAATATCGATATTTCCTTTGACTTGAATTGAATCGCCCGCATTGGTAATCAGATTAATCAACACCTGCTGAATTTGCTTTGTATCAATTGCAACCAGCGGCAAATCATCTTTCAGACTGATATTGACTGTGATATCCTTTCGTTTTAGAACCGATGTAACTAAATCCAGTGTTTGCGGAATAATCGAATTAATATTTACCTCTTTGATGTCCGGCATATTTGGACGCGAGAAATTCAATGTTACTTCGACAATTTTCGAGATTCGCTCGACACCTTGCAGAGCAGTTTTTACGTAAGTATACTCTTGAGCATCTTCTGGAATTTTTCGTTGCAGAATTTGCAAGTTCAAATTTACTGCAGCGAGAGGATTGCGAATTTCGTGTGCTACACCGGCGGAAAGCTGTCCAAGCAGCACAAGTTTATCCGCTTGCACGAGTTTGTCGGTCATTGCATATTGTTCGCTGACGTCTCGAGCGATTGCCTGAATCAACTTTTGCCCGTCGAAATCTACAAATCTGGCACTAACTTCGAGCAGAATTGTTTTGTCGTCCGGGGTATCGATAGAGAGTTCGCTCAATACAATCGGGGAACTTGTACGCATTAAAAGTTTAAAAATACGACGAAATTGCGGCAGGGTAGAGCCGATAAGTTTGTCTTTCGGAATCGAAAGTATGTTTGAAGCGATTTCGTTGGCATCTAAAATCGACCAAGTTTCCGGTTGTACAACAAATACTGCGTCAGAAGCATTGTCGAAAAATGATTTATACCAGCCTAATTGTCGGTTCAGTTGTTCGTAATCTTTTTCTTTAGTCATTATTTTTTCTCCGGAGTAACAACCGGCTGTGTTTTCGCCGGCAAAGCGGGTAATTTTGTTGAAGAGGAATCCGCCGATGAAGAATTCTTCTTCAGTGATTCAAGCGGATTTGTAAATTTTATTTCCGGAATAAACGTATTTTTGTCGGTTAATTTTTCTTTTGTATCTTTTAAGTTATCAAGTACGCCACTCGGCGAAACAGACTTTTTCAATTCGTCGAGATATCTTCCTGATTTACCGGGCGACACGGCTTGCTGCCTGTCAAAATGTGTTGTCGGCTTTAATTCTGTGCCGGACGCGTTTGCGGCTTCAACTTCGGCTAAATAATTGCGCTTTGGCGAAAGGAATACCTGCTTTTCGCGTAACGAATCCGGTATTGTTCCGGATTGGACTGCCTGCAAATAGCTGACTGACAATTTTACATCTTTTGCGTATTCGCTGTCCGGATATTTTTCAAGCAATAAACTGTAATATGTAAGTGCGGAGTCGGGAATATGCAAATTGTTTTCATATACCCAGCCAATTGAATATATAGATTTAGGGGCAAGTTTATTATCCGGATAGGACGTATAAACCTGTTCGAACTTCTGTAACGCTAAATCGTATAAACCATTTTGCCGCAATTGGTTACCTGATGAATATATTTCGCCGACAGTGTCGATTGTATAATATTCCGTATAGCCGAGTTTCTTGAACGCGTCTTTTCCGTATTCCGTTTTGGGGTAGAAATCGGCGAGAACTTCATAAAGTGAATCGGCTAGCATCGGATTTTCTTCGCGTACTAAGCGCTGATATCCGAACAGATATTGTGCACGGTCCATGCTGTCTTTCGGGCAAATCATGGTTGCTTTTTCATAATAGTACAGGGCAGAGTCTTGATTGCCGAGTACTTCGTGAACTCTGCCATATTCGAAACAGTCGCCTGCAAGATCATATTTGGCGTCGTCGGTTTCTACTTTGCCGTTGTTATATTTGGCTAATCCGGGTATTGCTGCCTGGCGCTTTTGCGACCAAGTCGTAAGCGAATTATACACTTTATTTGAAGTTGAGAAATAATCTGCGCGAGCGTTGCGAACCTGTGCTAGATATTTTCTGGTGTCTTCGTATTCTTTCTTTTCGAAATGCGACATGCCCTTTTCAAAATAGAATGCCTGCATTATCGGACTCGACGAATATGCCGAATCAGCAAATTTTTCCTGCATTGTATAGAGCGTGTCCTGCTGAGTTATTGTATAATTCAGCATTCTGCCGGCTGTAACATAGTCCCGCCATTCTTCATATTTGCCGTCATCATAGAGGTCGTCAAGAATATCCATGCCCTCTTTGTTGTTTCCTAAGCGGATTTGACAAAGTGCGTAGTAATATTTAGATTCGAATTTTGTAGCGTAGTCCGGCGAGAAATTGTTCACAAATTTAAAGGCTTTTGCTGCCCGCTCAAATTTTCCGGAGCGATACAATAGTGCTGCCATATCAACTTGCCAGCGTGCTCTTTGCTCGCTATCTTCGCATTGAGCGATTGCTTGGCGATATGGTCGGAGAGCATCATCAAAGCGATGCTCAAACATTGCAAGTTCGGCTTCCAGGCGGAACGCTTCAGAAAGAATGTCGTAACGTTTCTTTTTCCATGCAACATCAACCGTTCGTGAAAGAATTGTCATGCCGGCGATATTCTTTTTGCGGATCAGATAAGTTTTTGCAATCATCAGGTGGGCATCCGGAGTCAGGTCGCCATCGGGAAATTTATCAATAAGTTCGCTACATTTTACTTGACAATTGATCCAATCGCTCTGATAGAAATATGCTTGCGCCATCAAGAATAATGTTGGCTCAACATAGTTGCTTTTCGGATGCTTTGCCAAAATTTTTGAGCCTTTTATCAGGATTGAATCAAGTTTGTTCTTTACCGGCTGAAGTTTTCTTCCGTCAATAACAAAGTCTGACATGTAAACTACCGGTGCTTTGCGGGTGTCGGCTTTCTGCCAATACTCCGGTTGCACAACGAAAATGCGCGGATTTACACGGCGATTTTCGTCCTGATACTCGAATTCGTTTTCACTTTCGTGCAGAAGTCGTTCGGCGTTATAATACGTATTAAAATATGTGGTAAAGTTGTCGTAGCGAGCACACGATACCAACATCAACGCAGGAATTGCTACACGAATTAGCGATTTAATTCTTTTTTTGTCCGGCATATTTGACCTGAAAATTATACTTGTTTATGTACTCTTTTTGAGACGCATTGAGCAAAAAAATATTGTTTATTGAATATGCGGATACGAATTTATTGCACTGCGGATCAGCACTTCAGCACCGATGCGGAGTGCTCGTTCGTCCGGAGCAAGTTTTGAATTATGCAGAGGTGGCATATCTTCGCAATTTTTTACTCCCAAAAACCAAAAACATGCAGGGATGTTTTCTCCGTAATACGCAAAATCTTCGCCCCACATAATTGGTTCGCATGCAACTGCGTGTTCGGAATCAAGTGCTTCAACTGCGGAGGATTTGACAATATCGGAGGCAACTTGATCGTTGATAACAGGTGGAAACCCCATTCTTGGAGCAAAATTTGCTTCGCAACCATATATTTCGCAGGCTTTTTGCGAAACTATGCCAATATTTTCGATTGTTTTGTATCGCCATTCGTTGTTAAATGCACGAAATGTGCCCATCAACTTGACTTCGTCGGGCAAAATATTTGTAGCCGTTCCGCCATGAATAGACGTAATCGAAAGCACTCCCGGATTAAGCGGATTGCGGAATTTGGTGATAATATCCTGCAAATGTGCTATCATATAAGACGAAGCGAGAATCGGATCGTGTCCGAGGTGGGGAGTGGCGGCATGCGTGAATTTTCCCTTTACTGTCCAGTACAATTCATCAGCTGACGCCATCGCCGGACCATAGCAGACCTCAACTCTGCCTACATCTTTTGCCGGGTGAATATGCTGCCCAAAGACGAAACGCGGAGTCGGATTTTCGAGAACTCCGGCTTCAATCATTAATTTCGCACCACCCGGAATCATCTCTTCTCCCGGCTGAAAAATTAATTTTACGCAAATCGGCAGTTCGTCCTCTATCGATTTAAGATATTTAGCGGCACCAAGAACCATCGTCATGTGAAAGTCGTGCCCACAGGCGTGCATTCTTCCGGCATGCTTGGAAGAAAATGGAAGGCCTGTTTCCTCGCTGATTGGCAAACCATCAATGTCGCCACGAAGTGCTACGCAAGGTTTGGTCGGATCTCCGATTAAGCCGATTACACCTGTTTCGATAATGCGTTTGTGCGGAATGCCGAGTTTATCGAGTTCGCCCTCGAGCATCTTTGTAGTTTCAAATTCTTTAAATGCCGTTTCCGGATATTGATGGAAATAGCGGCGTGTATCTATAAGATAATTATCTAAAAACGAGAAGTCTAATTCTTTCATTTTTCAGTGCGTTATAAGTTTCTGCCAAAAAGATTTGTTTCAATACTTTGTTTGTCGAAAATCTCTGCCGGACCGGTTAGCGAATATTCTTCATGAAGTTTTGTGCCGATGCTGTCTACATATAATGGCAGTCCGCTGGTGGGAACAATTTTGACCGGAAAATCGAGTAACTTGTTGTGAACTATAGCAATTGCAGTTGAAATTGCCCCTGTTCCGCATGCTCCGGTTTCAAATTCTACTCCGCGTTCGTATGTACGCAAGTATACCGTTCCGTTTTCGATTCTGAAAAAATTTACATTTACGCCGTGTGGGGCAAATTCATTTGCATAGCGGATTT
>JAQUZU010000109.1 GCA_028691175.1 Candidatus Kapaibacterium sp.
TCAATAACGAAATTAAAGACTTCCAGTTTCCACTATACATGAGTATGGCAGCGAGCGAAATTCTTCCGAGATTTCATTTACCGAAGGATATTAAAATCACTCCGGAAATCGGTACATACTATCAGTACGGACTAAAAGAAGAGAAATATTGCAAGAAACAAATTGCTCCGGACGAAACCTCTTACGATGCAATTCAACCATTGGCAACAGAAAAATTCAACGATATTGTCGAGCGAATTTCAGCCGGTAATTTCGAATGCAAATGCGAAGAAAAGCCGGACGATTGGTATTCGAAATGTCCATACAAACAGATTTGCCCAAAATTTCTTAAATAATATTTTTCGATATTCCCATAGTTTGACACTTCGATATAAGTGATTGAATTATTGCGAGTTACAACTTTATTCACTCGAGCGGTGCAAGTGCTTTTATTTGCATTGCTCGTTTTTTTTCGGCACTTAACACAATATTAGTATAACTATTTCGTTTTTAGCTACAGATTAAGGGAAAAAATATTAGTCTGTGCGCATTGAAATCAAAGAAATAAAGAGGAAATTTTGCTTAGAGTAATCTATGCAATCCCAAATATAGTATGTTTCATTAACCAGAATAGTCCAATGCCAATTAAAATCCAAGCACTTCGGCTACCAGGATTTTTGAGATTTTTCCGTCGCCAATACATGCTGTTGGCAACGATAATATTCTGCCTGTTTTTCCAGATTGACATGTCGGTCGCGGAGCCGGACGGAATAGAAGATGAAAAATTCATTCAAAATATCCAGATAGCGGAGGACGAAGATTTCGATAAAGCTATATATTTCGAGCAACGCGGCAAATCTTCTTGGTATCATAACCGTTTTCATAATCGGAAAACGTCGAATGGCGAACGATACCACAAAGAAAAATTCACCGCAGCTCACAAAACTCTGCCTTTTGGTACTGTTGTAAAAGTTTCAAATCCGCAGAATAATAAAGCAGTGTTTGTCCGCGTAAATGATCGCGGTCCGTTCACCAAAAGAAAAATCATAGATTTATCGAAATCGGCGGCAAAGTCTTTGGGGGCTTTTAATAATCCTCAAGTTTTAGTCCAGACCGTACTACCTGAAAAAATGTTCGATTGCCAGGAAGAGGCAGCGAATTATTTTATCACATTCTCTTACGAAGAGAATCCGGAGTGCAGTCTCGCCAAGAATTTCACCATACTGCTGGAATATGACGACTTCGACGCCGCAGTCGAAGAGTTCGCCAAAATTCGCAAGTACAACAAAAGTCATCGAGCATATCTCCTGACTACCCCACACATAGATCCGGACTTCCACGACGATGAAAAAAACACCGGAAAATATTACATAGGATACAAAACATCAAGTTTGAACATGTCGTACTTAGACACATTTTATAAATAATTCTCTTAAAGAGCCAAATTTTTCATAATTTTGGCTCTTTTTTTATATAATACGTTTGCTATTTACAAGAAAAACATGTATTTTAGTGTTCATTTAAATGCGTATTATACGCGATGGCTAAACGTTTGTTGAAAAATTTAATTAGGTGTGCTACAATGATAGACAATATCAATAATCCAGAAGAAACAGTTAACGATTCTCAAAACAACAACAATATTTCAAGTGCCGAACCGATAGTTCCGGAAACCGAAACTAAAGTTGCTACTGAACCGGTTGATGCTCCGGCACCGGCCACAGAAGAACCGGCTACCGAAAATAGCACACCGGCAAAACAAGCCGCTAATGAAGCAAAAGCCAAAGAACAGGCTGAACGCAAAGCAAGAATGGATGAAATTTTTGCTGAATTAAAAGAAATCAAATCCCAAGAGGGAACTTTAGAAGTTGAAGTTGTAAGCAGAATAAAGGGTGGCTTAAGAGTAATCTACAAGAACCTGCAATTATTTTTGCCGGCTTCGCATTTTACAGTAAAACGCACTCCGAGCGAAGAAGAACTTCAAGAAGCAATCGGAGCGAAATTCATCGTTAATATTCACGAAATCCAAGAGATGGAAGACGGCAGAAGAGCTGTTATCGTATCTCGCAAAGAACTTCTCCGCAAGAAATTCTGGGAAGAAATCGAAGTTGGAAAGAAAGTTTCCGGCAAAGTTTCATCACTCGCTTCTTTCGGCGTTTTCGTCGATCTTGGCGGCATCGAAGGTATGATTCACGTATCTAGATTATCACAAACTCACGTAGACGATCCTGCACAATTATACAAAAAAGGCGACCCGGTAGAGGCAGTTGTTGTAGAAATAAACAAAGAAACTAACCGTATCGGCTTAAGCCGCAAAGAACTCGAACCATCACCATGGGTAGATGTAGATAAAGAATTCATTGTTGGAAACAAATATAAAGGAATCGTAAGAAGAATTACCGATTTCGGTGTTTATATTGAAATGAAACAAGGCGTTGACGGTCTGATGAGAACTCAGGAAATTTCTTGGACAAAACGCATCAAAAATCCGGGCTCGCTCTTTACAGTCGGACAGGAAATCGAAGTTGAAGTTTTAAGCGTAAACATGGAAAAACAAAACATCGCTCTGAGCTATAAACGTTTAACTGAAAATCCATGGGCAGGCTTGGCAGCACAATTCCCGGTCGGCACAGTTATGAACGGTACAGTTATGCAGACCTTACCGCAGGGTGCAATTATTTCTACCGAGCAATTCGACGGTTTCATGCCGAAGAGCAAAATCCTCTCATTGGATAAAGGCAAGAAGATTCCTTACGAACAAGGTCAGACTCTTGAAGTAAAAATCGCAGACATAGTAGCTGAGCAAGAATCAGTTATCTTCGAGCCAGCAGTTCAAGAAGAACCGCAGCACGAAAGCCACGGCGAAAGATTCTCGAAATCTAACCCGAAAGACATGCCGTCTGACAGCCCGATTTCATTCCTTGACTTGCTCTCTGATTCTTCAAAGAACAATTTGAATTTGAACAAATAAGATTAATCGCTTTTTTATACAACAAACGCCATTCAATTTGAATGGCGTTTGTTGTATTTATCGATTTTATTTTGCGTATTCGCGAACTATATTTGCGAAATTATTCATAACCTCCGGAAGTTTTGCAATTTCCTTGCCACCGGCAGAAGCAATATGAGGTTTGCCTCCCCCACCGCCGCCAAGTTGCTTGGCAACCAAGCCGACAAGTTTTCCTGCAGGATATTTTGCTTTCAAATCGTCTGTAACAGCACAGGTAAGCGAAACTTTTCCGTCGAGAACAGCCGCGATGAGAATAATCGCGTTCTTAGCAACTACGTCGCGAAGTTTTTCGGCTACGTTCAGTGTCATGTCTTTGTCGTCTGTCTCAATAGTTTGGACAATCAAATTCTTTTCGTCGCACGCTTCCGCATTTGCTATCCAATTATCGAACGACGCAGTAACGATATTTTGCTTCAACTTCGAAATATCTTTTCCAAGTGCATGAATGGTCGAATTTAGTTCTTCAATTTGCGTTTTTTGCTCTGAAATAAGTGCATTACGTTCTGCAATATAATTCATTACCACAGTGCCGGTAACGGCTTCGATTCTGCGAACTCCCGCAGCGATAGACGATTCCGAAGTAATTTTTACAATGCCGATATCAGATGTATTTTTCACATGTGTACCGCCACATAATTCAATCGAGAAATTCGGGTCAATTGTTACCGAACGAACAACGTCGCCATATTTATCGCCAAAAAACATTTTAATTTTCGGATTATTTTGTGCTTGCTCAAATGTGAGTTCATCTGTCTTCACATTAATTGCTTCAGCAATTTTTTGGTTTGCGATTTTTTCGACTTTTTCGATTTCTTCAGGTGTTACTTTTTCATAATGATTAAAATCAAAACGCAATGCCTCCGCAGTTACACTTGAACCTGCTTGTTTAATATGACCGCCCAAGACTGTACGCAGTGCTTCATGCAAAAGATGTGTAGCAGTGTGATTGCGAGCTACCGCATTATGATACGGCAAATCAATTTTTACGCGCACAACATCGCCGACTTTCGCCTCAATCGGTTCCTCGCAGAAGTGAATAATCGTATTCGAAACTTTTTTTGATTCTATCACATGATATGTGTTGCCGGCAATTTCAATCGTTCCTTTATCGGAAACCTGACCACCAGATTCTACATAAAGTGGAGTCTTGTCGAGCACAATTCGATTATCCTCTACATAGAGAACTTTTGCGTCACATTCTGACTGATTATAGCCGGAAAATTCTGTCGTCGCATCAATGACCGGTATTTCTACTTCTTGAATGTTGATTTTGCGGGCTGAACGCGAACGATTCTTCTGCTCCTGCATCAGCACGTTAAATCGTTCGGTATCCAGTTCAACGCCTTTTTCCTTAGCGATAAGAGCAGTTAAATCGATTGGAAAACCGAAAGTATCATAAAGCAGGAAAACATCATCGCCGGAAACAATAGTTTTGCCGTCGGACTTGAGTTTATCAACAATTTTATCGAAAATAGAAAGACCTTTTTCAAGTGTCTGCAGGAAATTTTCTTCCTCCGATTTAATCACTTTGACAATCATATCATAGTGTTCAATCAATTCCGGGAAAATATCACCCATTGTATCGCGCAAAGTCGCAACAAGCTTATAAAGCATCGGCTCAGTAAAGCCAAGATTTTTCGAATATTTCGACGCACGACGAAGAATTCTACGAAGTACATAGCTGCGTCCTTCGTTGCCCGGAAGGGCACCGTCTGCAATCGCAAACGACAATGTACGCACGTGATCAGCGATTACGCGCATAGCAATACCGGTCGCATCGTGCAGTTCGGAAGAATATGTTTTGCCGGAAAGTTCGACAATTTTATCGAGAAGCGGTTTAAAGACATCAGTATCATAATTCGAGTTAACTCCTTGAATTACCGAGCAGATACGTTCGAATCCCATTCCGGTATCGACATGTTTGTGTGCAAGATTTTCGAGTGTACCATCTTGTTTTCTATTGAATTGAATAAATACAAGATTCCAGATTTCAATTACTTCCGGCACTCCGGCATTCACTAAATTTCCGCCGGTTTTGTCGGGCGTTCTGTCGTAGTGGATTTCGGAACATGGTCCGCACGGACCGGTCTCACCCATTTCCCAGAAATTATCTTTGTCGCCACATCTATGAATACGACTTTCGGGCAAATATTTTTTCCAGAGTTCATACGCTTCGTCGTCGCTGGTATAGACTGTTGCGTGAAGGCGTTCGACGTCAAGTTTCCATACTTTTGTCAGCAGTTCCCATGCCCATGCAATCGCTTCTTTTTTGTAATAATCGCCGAAGCTCCAGTTTCCGAGCATTTCGAACATCGTGTGATGATACGTGTCGGCACCGACTTCTTCGAGGTCGTTATGCTTACCGCTGACGCGGATACACTTTTGCGTATCTGCTGCACGCGTATAGTCGCGTTTGCCAACGCCGAGAAAGACATCTTTAAATTGATTCATGCCGGCATTTGCAAAAAGTAAAGTCGGATCACCGTGTGGCACTACCGGCATACTTGGCACTACTCTATGATCTTTATTTTGGAAAAATTCGAGGAAAGAATTTCTTATCTCTCGTGAAGTCATCATGTATTATCCTTTATTATAGTTATTATTTCGAAATAAATAGTCTTGGCAATTATTTTTTTACAAAACAAGCCCGGTTTATTGAAAAATATACCGGGCTTTGCCAAAAAAACTATCAGTTGAAAATATATGTTTTAATATGATCTTCTAAATGTCTGTGGTCTTCTAGGTCTGTCAGATCTTTCAGCACGCTCTTTTGCTTCATTGACTTGGATTTTTCTTCCGTTATAGTCAGTGTCATTGAGGGCTGCAATTGCTGATTGAGCGGCTTCGTCTTCCATTTCGACAAAGCTAAAACCGCGGAAACGACCGGTTTCTCTGTCGTTAATCATTTTAATTGATTCAACTGCTCCAAATTGCTCAAAAAGTTCGCGAATTTGATCTTCTGTTGTACTATACTGTACATTACCTACATAGATATTCATAAAAAAAAACCTCCGAAAAACAAAAATGAACGTAGAAGTTAAAAAAATGTAACTAAGACTTCTACGCCGTAAATACAAAGTTGTAAAACATCAATTCCGCAAACTGCCAGACCCACACATATAGGGAACTCCACCGATTGGAGAAGAAATAAATCCTACATCAATGCACACTTTAAAGGATACAAAATACGG
>JAQUZU010000006.1 GCA_028691175.1 Candidatus Kapaibacterium sp.
GTAAGAGGTCGAGTGCTCTGGCTATAAGTTCCGAGACTTCTTTATGTTCATTGACTTTATCGTCAAATCCGATATCCAAATCATCAATATCTACAAATTTCTTCTTGTATTCGCGGCGTTTGTTCAGTGCGATATTTCTGGAAACTCGCAGCAAGAATGCCGGAAGATTCCTAATTTCTCGCTTTCCGTCTTCCTTTAAAAGCACCAGAAAAGTATCCTGGAAGACATCTTCCGCAAGGGCGGAATCGCTCAAAATTCTCTTACAATATGCATAAATCCGAGCTGAGTGGCGAGCGTAGATTTCTCTAAAAGCGGCTTCGCGGTATGCTTCTGCACCCATCAGCCGATAGAGTTCCTCGCTTTCCATTGTTTTCAGATTTTCCACTAATTTATTCCAAAAATTTATTATATGTTTATCGTTTTTCAAAAGTTGATTTGCCGGCAATTCGAAACTTATTTTGCCTGATATTTATCAACCTTTACATATACAATATAACAAAATAAATCGATTTGTTTCACTAAATTTAATTTTTTGTGGGAAATGTTTTTGCACTTCTTTTCGAGGCACAACCTCAATAAAAAATATTTTTCGTAAAGGGAGGCGCTGTGGTTCCATCGGCAACGCCTCTATTAAACCTTTACATATTCAATATACCGCGAAAATTTGATTTGTTTCACCTTTTCAAGGGATTATTTGTCAGGGTGATGCTTTCGCGTCATAATCTCAAAACTAAAATATATTGCGTAAAGGGAGGCGCTGTGGTTCCATCGGCAACGCCTCTATTAAACCTTTACATATTCAATATACCGCGAAAATATGTTTTGTTTCACTTGAATAAATTTTTTTGCAAAATTTCTGCAGAGTGCGTTTTGCAATATTCAGCGCGTTTTTACGTTTTCTAAGGAATGAAACGACTAATTTGCATATTGATTTTTCTCTTCAGCCTCGCAGACCTCAGTGCACAAATATTCAAACAGAATTATTCCTGGCAATACGAGGGGAAAAAATATTCGACGGAACTAATTTTAAATACAAGGACTTATAACTACTACAAGCATTACGAAAAACGTTTGCTTTTCACTCGCGAACAGGTTTTCGAAAATCTCCTGACAATCAAAGATAACGATAATTTAATCCGCATGCTGTGCGAGAAACTAAAAATACTCGCCCGAAAAAATAAAATTTCGGACGACAAACTGCCCGAACTTGCCGCAGCATTTGTGCAGTATATTCCGTACGATTCGGCAAAAGCGTCGAAAATTCTCGCTGAAAAGTGGGATTCGGATACAGATCTGTATTTTCACTATGAAACATTATACCTTGGTCGCGGAGTCTGCACCGACAAAAGCATTCTGCTTGTTTCAATTTTGCAGTATTTCGGCTATGGCTCTTCTCTTGTATTAATGAATTCCGAGCACCACGCCGCCGCCGCAATTTATTCCGACATATCCGGCATAAACAAAACGCCCTATCTCTACATCGAAACTACTGCTCCGGCGCCGATCGGATTTATTCCGAACGGAATCGACATCAGCAAGGCAGAAATTATCCGCAAGCGTACCGGAAAGATTTACGAAAAAAAATAGGATTTCGAGCCAAACACGGCGACAAGCATTTTATGTCTTTGTCTTTAAAATCACCGTTATCCCGACGCCGAGGAAAACAATGTTTGCAAGCCAGCCGGACAAAATCGCATTCAAATGCAACGACGAACCAACCGACTGCCCGAGTTTTGTAAATATCAGATATGTAAAAGCAACAATCATCGCGGCGGCAATCTGCACGGCAATGCCGTTCTTTTTTTTGACCGAGGCAAACGGAATAGCAAACAAAATCACGATAATATCTGCAAACGGAAACGCATAGTTTCCATAATATTCGACTTCTAACTGCGTAATATCTTTTCCGCCCATCGCGAGAAAATCCATGTATTCGCGATATTCGTCATAAGTCATCACATCGGTGCTTTTCTGCATTTTCGCAACTTTTTTTGCGGTAATATTGAGTTTTGTCCGCATCTCCGGAATCCGGTAATTCCGGATATTTTTGCCGGAAAAATCGCGCACAACGACATCTTTCATCACCCAATCGTGCCGAACAGAATCATATCGCATTTCCGGTGCATTAATTCGCTTCAAAAGGCGTGGCGACTTTTCGCCGCCGGCATAATTTTCAATAGTCGTATTTCGCGCAACTCCCCCGATTATATCATAATACATAATCAGAACATTTGTTGTCGGCGAATCGCGATAATATAAATTTTGAATCGGCTTGGCATTGTCCGCACCGAGATATTGATACTCAATCGCATTTTTCCGTTCGTTTGCCCGCGGAACCACCCAGCCGTTAAAATAAATTTGCCCAATACTGATAAAGATACACAGCACAATAAACGGGCGCATAATGCGATAAATGCTCATTCCGCCGGATTTCATCGCGGTAATTTCATTCAAATTCGACATATTGCCGACCGAAAACAATGCGGAAACCAAAATCGCGACCGGAGTCAGCAATTTCATGATATCGGGAAGAAAATAAAGGTAATACTTTGCAATCACGCTAAGCGAAGCTTTCGCATCAATGAAATCGTCGAGATTTTCGAGCAAATTGACCACGACGAAAATCACGCACAATCCGAAAATCGCAGCCAGCATCGTATTCACGAAGCGTTTCAGCATATATTTATTAATTAGCAGCATTCGCGAACTACTTCTTTCTGTAATTTTCGATTGTTTTTCGGCAGGCTTCGATCATCGCATCAGCAGAATAATCCCACGAAAACGATTTCGCCCATTCGACCGCTCCGCGGCTGAGACGTTCGTTCAACTCGTGCTCGCTCAAAAGCATATACATAACGTCGGAAAGTTCCTCGATATTTCCGTATTCATAAAGCAGACCGGAAACCCCGTCTTTAACCGAATCCCGCAAGCCGGGAGAGTTTGCGCTCAGGACAGTCGTGCCGCAGGCGTTCGCCTCGATATTCGTAATTCCCCAGCCCTCTTTCATCGACGTATTCACCACGCAATGCACTTTCGATAAAATTTCCGCACGTTGCTCATCGGATACGAACCCCCAGAATTTCACTGATTTTTCGATATTCAGCTGTCGGGCAAGTCGCTCGAGATATTCGCGGAAATCGCCGCGTCCCATAATATGAAGTTTCGCGTTCGGAATTTTGTCTATAACTTTCGCAAATGCAAGAACCAGGTGATCGACCGACTTATATTTTTTCAGACGCCCGAAATACGCAACAGACGGATCGGGATATTTTTCGCAAACGCGCATCGGATATTCGGCAGGATTAATCGCATTGGTGACCATCGAGAAATCGGACGTATCAAATCCGCGCTCGCGGAATTCGTCCAGCGTGCTTTTCGAGACCACCGCAAACGGAGTTCTCCGATAAATTTTATTGAGCAGATTTTCCGAATAATATACATACGAGCCGGCAATCTTACCGGCCTGGCGGAAAATACTTTTTCCAAAAAAGTGATGGCTCAGCCCGAGAAGCGGTTTTCGAACATACAGCGGAGAGTAAAACGGAATTTTATTCACATCATCAACCACAACATCGAAATCGCGACCGGCAAATTTGCACAGATAATACGGCGGCACTACAAAATTAAAGTTGTTTCTGCCGCCAAACCGGAAAATTTCAATTCCGTCCAGTATTTCATGCTTCGGAGCACCGGCATGACGCGAGCAAAACAGCGTTACCTCGTGTCCCTTTGCGGCGACACGCTTAAAAACTTCGTGCAAATGCACTTCGGCGCCGCCGCCCAGCGGATTCAGCCAATCCTGCCAATTTATCACTAAAATTTTCACTTGCTGCCCTATTTCTGTCTTGCCTCTACGATGTCTTCCCAAGAAGCATTTTTCTTACGAAATACAAATGAAATCGGCGTGCCTTCGAAATCGAACAATTTTCGCATAGTACGCTCCATAAAGCGCTTATAAGCATCCGGAATATCTTGCGGAAAATTGCAGAAAAACGCAAATACCGGTGGCTCTACTCCGACCTGCGTAATGTAATTTATACGCAAATCGCGACCTTTAACTGCCGGTGGCGGAGTTTTTTCGAACTCTGCGAGGACGATATCGTTTAGTTTATGTGTAGGAATACGGGTCTCGCGGCGGACTTTGATTTCCTTGCAGATATCAAAAATCTTCAGTAATCGCTGCTTCGTAACCGCAGAAGTATAAATTATTGGTACATAATCATACATTTTCATATCTTCTTTAAACTTTTTCGTCAGTTTATCCGCGGTTTTCGTATCTTTTTCAACCAAATCCCATTTGTTATATACAATCACGATGCCTTTTCTGGCTTCATCGACCTGATTAATGATTTTCTTGTCTTGGTCTTCCAGCCCGCGAGTCGCATCAATAACGACAACCGCGACATCGCAACGGTCAATCGCGCGGGCAGTTCTCATAATCGAATAAAACTCGACGTTTTCGCTGACTTGCGCTCTGCGGCGAAGTCCGGCGGTATCGATCAGCAGGATTTCGTCGCCGTAATATTTTACGGTTGAATCGATTGCGTCGCGCGTCGTTCCGGCAATATCAGTTACAATCGAGCGTTCCTTGCCGGTTAAAGCATTGGTAATGCTGGACTTGCCTACGTTCGGTCTGCCGACTATTGCGAGTTTCAGTCGAGTATCGTTTGCTTCGTCGTCTATTCCGACAATCGGCTCGACCGCCTGGTCCAGGAAATCGCCGGTAGAGCGTCCGTTCATTGCCGAAACCGGATACGGTTCTCCAAGCCCTAACTTGTGGAATTCAAAGGAGTTAGCATCTAAATTCGCGTTATCGCACTTATTAACAACCAGCGTTACCGGTTTATTCGAACGGCGGAGAATTTTTGCAATATCTTCGTCGAAAGGCGTTACGCCATCGCGTCCGTCGCATACAAAAATAATCGAATCGGCATCATCAATTGCAATATATGCCTGCTCGCGAATTGCTTTTTCGATCATATTTTCGCTGCCCGGCACAAAACCGCCGGTATCAATCAGCATAAAATGTTTGCCGTTCCATTCTGTTTGCCCGTAAATTCTGTCGCGAGTTACGCCCGGAACGTTTTCGACTATTGCTTCTTTTCGTCCGATTATTCTGTTAAAAAGCGTAGATTTGCCGACGTTTGGTCTGCCGACTATTGCTATCAAGTCCATATTTATCTTTCTATATTATATTTATCATTTATTTGGGTGCGTTCATTGCCTTGAACACAAGCACAAATCTGCGATTTCAGACATTTCCGCATTACATAACTGATCTGATTTTTTTTACACACGCAATACCGATAATACTACGTGAATAATAGAGACGAATTTTATTAAAAATTATTTTACCAGCTACCGCCAAACTTCAATTTAATTTCCCACTCCTTTTGGTTCTTATTGATAGTGGTTTGCTGCGTGTTGGTCGAGTGCGAAATCTGCCAGACGATATTGTTCAGATAATTCGGATGCAAAACAATGTCCATCGGAATATCAAGGCTGAACTCGCTATTATTCGTTATATCGTTCAAATCGCCACCTATTCGCCACTGAACATTATCGAAAAGTTTGCCTGAAACCTTTATTCGGGCATCTTGCCAGTTGTTTCCGTTGCCCATGTCGATTTCTGCGGACTCGATATTTCCGGTTCCGCCGAGCAATTCGGTCATCGTTTTCGAGAACGCCGCCGAAAGTCCGCTCATGCCGAGGCTGCCGAACTCGGAGCCTCCGCTTGTCGATGTGCCGGCTTCGATTTCGGTTTTAGTTCTGCCGAGTACAATCAAAAACAGTGCGTCCTGGCTGATTTGAGTTGAATCGCCTTTTGCCTCCTCGCCGTCCATTTCGTAGCTGAATTTTATGGACGGATTCGAAAATGCTCCGGTCATATATAGATATACTTTAAATTCGCGCGCTTTATCGTTCACATAATTTTTGCCGGTATATGTCGCCGTCAAATCAAGCAACGGATTACTGACCGTCCCGAACGGAAAACTGATTTTCCCCTGCGTGTCGAATTGCTTTGCGTAGGTCAGTTTCGAGCCGTCAAGCAGTTGAATTTCGCCATTCAGTTTCATATCCGATTTTGTATCATAAAAGAAATTCAGCGGAATAGTCGAGTTAGAGGTTCCGATTTTCGCGACCAGCATACCGAAAACTCCCAGATCCATCTTCAGCATAATCGGATTTAATACGCGGAAATTCATATTCATCGTAATATTATCGGCAATGTCGGTATAGGTAACCTTCTCATCGATTGTCGCATTGATGGTATCGATTTCGCCGGCGAACTTTTCTGCCGGATCTTTCATTTCGGAATACAAAGTGTCGTTCGTCGTATTATCAATAACATTATAATATATGCGGTTATTGTTGTCGTGTTTGAGAACTTTATACAAAATGCGCGATTGTGCGGAATTATTCATTGTCATCTGCGGCATAAAAAGCGAGCCTCTAATTATATTTACGTCGCCGGTAATATCGAGATAACTCAAATTTCCATTTACTTTTAGCGGATTTTCGCCGGTAGAAACCAGCAGATTTCCATAAATCATCGGCAATGCTTTCGCAGAGTTTTTGTTCAAAACGAGCAATCCCTTCGAACTAAGCGAGAAATCAAATCCTTTAATATCGAAGCCGTCGAGATCAATTTTTCCGCTTAATTCTGCCGAACCGTTTTTATAGTCTTTTGCGTCATTAAATATTTTCGTATCATGTAGTTCGACCGACTCATTATTAAATACAATTTGCGACTTTCCGGAATAATGTACATTGTTTGCATCGAGAATAAAATCAAAATTCGGCAAATCGAGTCGTCCGCTATAGTTCAAATGTTCCAAGTCCTTGCCTTCGACCGAGATATTCATTTTCACGGAGCCGTTCAATTTCGTAATTGCCGGAATAAATGGCGAAACCACCGCAAGCGGCAGCGAATCGCTCTCCAATGCAACAGAAATTTCGCCGGGAACCTCGGTTTGCACGTCCGCAGCGGTACTGTCCGAAAAATCGAGGGACAGATCCATCGGAAACGAGCGGATATCTATTTTGAACAAATTCGTCCGCAGCACAGCGTCGGACAAAGTTCCGTAACCGCTTGCTTTTTTATTCGAGTAGTCGAAATTGAAGTCGAAAATGCCGGTTTTTATTTTGTTAACCCAAATATTTCCGGTATGAATATTCGCCGACAAAGTCGGATTTGCGAGTTTTCCGTTTGCAGTCGCGGAAATTGACTCGATATTTCCATCGACCATTTCAAGGCTGTTTGTGCCGAATTTTTGCATAAGCGAATCTATGTTTCGCAGATTAATCGAATTCAGCCGAATGCTTAAATTGTCAAATTCAGTCATTGTCGCACCGCCGGAGACATCAATCCGCATACCTTTTGTCTCCAGCAGACTTAGTCTGTTAATGTCAATTTTGCCGTTTTCGAGTTTAAAATCAATCATTTCGTCGTTGCTCAAGCATAGTTCGTTCATATAATCGAACTGCAGCCAGTCGCTCTGCAACTTCATAGCCATATCGTCAAAAATTATTTTGCCGGAGTTTCCTGCAGCCATGTCGCCATTGATATTCACAGTTACGCGGTATTGAATGCTGTCCTCGCTGATATCGAGAGTGGCGTCCGGCTCGATGATTTTCAAATCATCCATATAAAAGCCGCCAAGACGATCCGTCGTAAGATTTACCTTGCACTTTTCGAGATTAAATATGCCGTCTTCGGAAATTATTCGGATATCCGAGGCGAAATACGTGTTTTTAAGCAGCAATTTCAGCGAATCCGCTTCATAAGTAAAATTTCGGACATTGAATTTTTTTATGTCGATATCGGTCATTTGCGGGGTAATTTCCGCCGAAAGATCGACGTCTGCATTTGCAAATATTTTTTGTCCGTCGAGGAACGCATTCACGATGTTTATGTCTTTGATTTCTCCCACAAGGTCGAACTTCGCGGGATACATTTGCCCGCGATATTTCTCCGGCACAAAGTTTCGATCTTCGAGCTGTCCCATTTTGTTAAAGACAAGATTCGCCCAGAGTTCGCCCTGCGAGGCTCCAAACTCGCTAATCGCACCGATGTTGAATTGTCCGTTCAAATCAAGATTCAATATTTCCGATTCAATATGAATTTTTTTCGAAACCGAATCGGCAGTATTTACATCTACATTAATTGAAAACGGAAATTCGGAACGATCGTGGAAAACCAAATCCAAAACATCGATTTTCGCATTGGCGCGCATTTTGTCCGGATCAAAACCATATCCGGCGGCGGAAATCGAAGCCGAGCAATATTCCGGTGCGTACTTGTTCGCAATGAGTTCTGCAACGTTAAGTGCCTCCACATCGACCTTTAGATTGTAATATGGATTATCCGGATCACTCATATCCGCACTTCCGCAGACAATCAAATTCGGTGTGCCCAAGTAATATTTCTCGACATAATCCGAACGATCCGACTTCGGCAACTCGAGGCGGCATGTATCGATATTGATTTTCCAGTTTGCCATATTCGCCTTTAAAATCAACGAATTAAAAGCATATCCTGCGACTTCTGTATCATATAGTTCGAGATCGACATTTGCCCGCATTTTGCGAAGATCCGTTCCAAATCCGTCCGCTTTCACGCTTCCGTTAATGTGGCTGTCGAGATCCGGCGAGCCGATTATTTTACCGATATTCACGTCCGCGAGGGTCAAGTCTGCTTTATAGACCAAGTCCGACGCGAAGTTCACTTCGGCTTTTCCCAGGACATTTCCGAGATCGGTAATTACATCCAAATCCGCCTTTACCATTTCGTCGCTGCCGCTTGCCTGCACTTTATTCAGGCCGGCAGAAACAAACCCCGGAATACCGGCAGTCATTTCGTCCGGAAGGATTTTTTGCAAATCTGCTTTATAAATTCTGCTGCGGGAAATCAGCAAATCGTATCGAATTTTGCCGTCAGTGATTCCGCGAAGACGTCCGGAGAGATTAATTTCCGAATTTTCCGGCGAAAGTTGCAATTCATTTATTCGTATATCGTTCAATTTTCCGGCGAAATCGGCTTTGAGATTGACTTCCGCTCCGGATTTCAAGCCAATTTCTGTGAATTTCTCGATATCGCCGGGACCGATTTTCGATGGTTTGATTTTAATTTTTACTTCCGCTTCCTTCAGGACTTTATCGTTTATTTCTTTACTCAAATTTATTCCGTGCACCGAAGCGGAAAGTTTCAGATTTGTGTCGTCCGTCTTCACTTTTAGATTTTCAATCCGCAGATCATCGCCATCGCTCACAGCTTTCAAGGAGAGATTTTTCATATTTAGTGCAGAATTTAACTCTCTAAACTGCAAAGACTTAATCTCTACCGACCCGCAGAGTCTGTTCAGATTGAACTCATCGCTATGCAGACGAATCGAGAAATCGCGGAACTGCATTTTTGACGGATTAAAGTTTTTTTTGTCGCTCATCCGCGGAGCCTGCGAGTTCACAGCCATCGAATCAATAAAATCAATATATGCGTTATCGAGGACAAGGTCGCCTATTTTCAAAATAGTCTCTGACGTCGGAGGTTCGGTTTCGCTCGTGCTCGGCGGCGCAATTCGCTCGAAATTCCAGACACCGGTCGTCGAATTTCGCAGAAGTTTTACCCGCGGACTCTGCAAATACAGGCTTTTCACATCGATAACGTTATCGAGTATCGCAATAATATCAGCATCGACGAAAATCCTCGTAACATTTGCGAGCGTATCCCCTTCCGTAATCATTCGCACATTATCAATTTCGATTGTGCCGAATCCGGTAAAACGCAAATCTTCCACCTCGATTCGCGCCACAAGAAGCGAATTTACGATTTCCATTATCGGCGGATATACTGCCCGACGAAACGCCGAAAACTGAAATAACAGCACCAGAGTGAACACAAGAACAGCCACCGAACTGCTTCCCCAAAACAGCAACAGCCAGAGAATGTGCAAGATTTTTCGCTTGCGGCCCGGAGTCTCGATATTTTCGCTCTGCTCGGTCATTTAGTTGAAAAACTGCTCAATTTTCGGCAAAATTTTCATAATTAGTTTCACATTGAACGAGCTCAGTGCGTTGCGTAATTCCGTATTGCACTGTTTCAGGAAGTCGGAGTTCGCTTTTTCGGCAATAATATCGCACGCTTCGGCGAATTTTTCGATTTCCTCCATATCGTTCGTTTCAATCGCCGTCGTATATAACTCAGCCAATTCGTTTTTCCAATACCTCTTCACTTTAAGGCTTGCCTTTGGCGGATCATCTGTTTTTTTCTTCGTGCTGTCGGTTTTTTCGTTCGGCTTGTCGTCCGGCGTCTCTTGTCCCTCGTATTTCAAGTACTTGCTTAGCAATTCTTTGACGTCGTTTTCCTCAATCGGTTTAGTCAAAATCGGGAATTCTATTCCGTCCAAGCCGTCAATTTCCGGATTTGCACCGTGCCCGGTAACGATAATTATCGGCACATGCCGGTCTTTCTTTTCCAACTTCCGAATAATTCTCGCGGCTTCAACTCCGTTCATATCCGGCATTTCATAATCCATGAGAATTGCCTCCGGCTTCGTTGTCGCAAAAAGTGTAACGGCATCTGCGCCGCTTTCTGCAGACGTAATTTTCAGGTTTGATTTCGAGATCATATTTTTCATCACCAAGATATTGTTCGGCGAATCATCTACAACCAAAATATTTTGGTTCATAAACTTCAAATGGCTAAAATCGGCTTTCTCTGTCGCCGGAAGTTCCTCGCCCGCCATGCTCGAGAGCATCGGCAGATTTTGCATAATCAGATGAATTTCGTGTTTGCCGTTTTCGTCGCTGACCGCGAAAACACTTGCTTTAATTACTCCGCATAGTCCCTTTGCCACAAGCAATCCAAGCGTATTATGTTCGATTTTCTTGATTTCGCTTTCGGTATTGAATATATCGTCGAGTTCCTGCGATTTTCCGTTTACGCCCACATATCTAACGATTAAATCAAGATTACACATCTGCTTGGGCGTGATTTCCGATTTCATTTCCAATCCGATTGTGCCTTTTGCGGTATTACCGACAGCATATTGAATCAAAGTTGCCATTATCTGACCGACTTTTTCCGGATCAAGCAAAACATGCTTTTTTATTTTGTCGTCGGATTTTATTTCATAATCCAAATTTTTATCTTTTACCTGATGTTCATTCTGTCTGCCGATTTCCATAAACATGCTTTCGACATTTACTTTCGAAATATTCGGCTTGATTCTGCCGGATTTGATTTTCGCAAAAGTAGCAAGATTTACAATAATTTTCATCAGTTCGTTGCCGCCGGCAATAATTCCGTCGAGATACTGCACCTCCGCGGGCGAAGTTGCATCCTGTTTCAAAATATTTGCAAAACCAAGAATCGAGTTCATCGGCGTGCGAATGTCGTGCCCCATGTTCGCCAGCAGACTTGCCTGCCGATGGCTCGCACCGATGGCGCGGTCTCTTTCATACTGCAATTGACGGATCTCCGCGTCGGAATCTCCGGCATTTTCATTTACCACTTCTACAGTGCCAATCCAGAATTTGTTTTCATTGCCGCTTTCAATGATTTCGCTCGTAACGCAAATTAATTTCTTGTTTCCGCTGATTTTGACATGGAAATCGATCGTAAAGTGCATAAACCTTTCGATTGCATTTTCAATCGAGGTACGCACCTTCTCGACATCATTTTCCGCGACGATTTCGATAAAATCTTCGGCGCTTCTATATTCTTCGCCTAACGCTTTGTCGAAAATCTTGTACAATTGTCGCGACCAATGAATAAATCTCAATTTAAAATCAAACACAAAAAAGCCTACATTTTTTCCGTATTTGCTCGGAATCAGACTACCATATTTTTTTACCAGCAGTTCGCGTTTATCGTCATTATTATTTTTCATAGCGATTTTACAATTTTATCCAAGAAAATAGAAGCTAAATTACGAAATTACTTGCATTTATGCAAATTGTTTTATATTTTGCATTTTTTATTATATATCAATGCGGAGATCAACGTGAAAAGACCGGAATGGGACCAATTATACATCACAATGTGCTATTTAGTCGGAATGCGATCATTAGACGCGAGTACTCACGTCGGCAGCATTATCGTCGATAGCGATAATGTTCTCGTTTCGACCGGCTATAATTCTTTGCCGCGCGGAATCGAAGTCGACCCGGAAGAGAGACGCATTTCGCGTCAGGACGACGAAAAATATTTCTGGATCGAGCACGCCGAACGTAATGCAATTTATAACGCGGCACGGCGCGGCACCGTCCTGAAGGGCTGCAAACTATATGTTCCGTGGATCTCATGCAGCGACTGCTGCCGGGCGATAATTCAATCCGGCATTCAGGAAGTCATAATCCACAAAAACGGGCAAGACTTTTACGACGAACACACCAACGGCAAATGGAACGCTGCATACGAACGCACAAAAACGATGTTTCGCGAGGCAGGCGTAAAATTAAGATATGTCGAATGTAACATAGTTGTGCCGGAAATTTACATGAACGGCATAATTCATAACGCTTATCAATACCTGAATCAGGAAGAAAACGGCGAAAAATAGTTTTTTTCGTTTTTTTTCGAAAGTTTTCACTTTTTTCTTTGTTATTTATTTGCATTTACATAATTTTGTAGACTGTAATGTTTCATTAGTGCAGAAGTGCTTATATGTTAAATCGTCTATACGGAAAGTATAAAGATTTAGATTTCGCCGGCTCTAACGGTAGAATCAACGCTCTCGATTTATACCGCTTCATAGCGATATTTCTAATGATTCAGGGGCACACTATTTTCGAATTTGCTGCCCCCGGCTATATTGATAACTCTACTTGGAATTGGTCGATCTGGACTTTTGTTCGAGGCTTGACCGCACCGGTATTTATGCTTATCTCCGGTGCTGTAAACGTTTATGCAAGCAAAAGAAATCCGGACGGCTCAGTCGATAACATGAGAATCTTAAAACGCCTGAAAACGGCTGTTTTTCTGTTATTAACTGCTTATGTTCTTGCCTTTCCCGCAACCAGTTTACGTTTTCTCGATCAGTTCGACATGGACTTCTGGATTCGCTTCTGGCAAACGAACATACTACACATTGTGGCAATTTGCCTGATTATATTGCAAATTTTCCTCAAGCTAACCAAAAGTCATAAGCAATTGATGTGGGTCGCTTTAGCGTTCGGCACATTCGCAACGGGCATTTCCT
The DNA here is from genome assembly GCA_028691175.1 of Candidatus Kapaibacterium sp. Lineage (GTDB taxonomy): Bacteria > Bacteroidota > Ignavibacteria > Kapaibacteriales > UBA2268 > CALLXS01. Next base: position 13,203 of record JAQUZU010000006.1, read on the forward strand.
ACTTCGTACAGCAGACCGATTGGTATTCGATTTTGCCGACTTATCTCGCTCCATATCTCTCGTATCAAAAAGGTGCAATCTATACGCTGTTTCCGGTAAGTGCTTACTTTTTCTTTGGGGTTGCAATCGGAACATACTTGAAAACACGCAAAAAAGAAGAGCTCTTCAAAGCGGTTTTCATCAATGCAACACGCATTGGCTTGGTGCTTCTCGCAGTCGGAATTCCGGCTTACTTTACAATTAATGGTTGGCAATACTCATATTGCCCGATCGGCGTAATTAATCCGGGTGCGGTAATCATGCGCATGGGAATCGTTTTGACGATTTTCCCGCTCATCGTAATATTAAACGAAAAAGTAAAGAAATTCTCGTGGCTCTATCTTGCATTGAGCAAAAAATCTTTATTCTTGTTTGTAACGCACTTGATAGTAATTTACGGATGCAGTTGCTTCCCGGGCTTTAACGGGCTCTGGAGCCATCAGCTCACAGGAATCAACCTGATTTTGTCGGCAGCTTTGGTCGAAGTAGTTTCGATGTCAATAGCATTCTATTACGACAAAACGATCAAATTCTTGCCATCAATCAGATATGCATATCTGTCTGTAATCGTCATGGTAGTCCTGATGATTAACATTATTATCTAAGTCCATGAAAATCAATATTTTAATATACTGTTTAATATTTGCAAGTGCAATCATAAATTTGATTGCACTTGTTCGACATAAAAAGCAACCGGAAGATAACGCTACAACTATAAAAATCTCGAACACAATTGTTACCGCAAACTATTTAGTCGTCGCGAATATTATTTTCTCCATTATTTCGGTTATAATAAAGTTGTGCGGCATTATTAATTTCGAGACATATCTCGTGTTGATGTATATTTCGCATCTATTGATCGTGGTCGGCTCATTGGACGGACTTTATGGAGTAATTTCACAATTGATTCGCCTTCGGCGTTCAAATCAACTTGCGGAACTGCAGACCAACCCGAAAATGCGCATTCGCTTGCTGCTGCAGATGTTAATGTTTGCGTTTGGTATTACTTGGTTGGCTACCGATTATTTGATGATATCATTTACATGGATGGACTTCTTCCTCCATCTGATTACTTTTGAGCCGGTTCAGCAGATGCCGGTGCAGGGAATTATCTATTTCTCTTTGATTTACCTGGTATCTATTTATAAGATTACCGATTTATTACATTTCAAATATTGGCGCAAAAAATGATTCAATATATTCCGCTAATCGGATTGATTTACGCCTTTTCGATAAATTTAATCACTTTTATTTTATACTATTCCGACAAGAAATACGCCACAAAAAAGCAGGGACGCATTTCGGAATTTATGCTTTTGTCTTTCGGTTTTCTCGGAGGCAGTATCGGATCGATTTTCGGGATGCTGTTTTTTCATCATAAGACGAAAAAATGGAAATTCCGCCTGCTTTGCCCGCTGTTTTTAGCAATGCACTTTGCACTCTTAGTCGTTATTTTTTAGTTGTGTATGTGAATCTTTTTTCATGCATCTTACCTGCAATCACTAAGATTTTGTGTTTGTTTGCTTGGAGAATTTCTGCAGTTCACTAATGTCCGTTTTGTTGATTATCGAGATATTTTGTTGCAGCGAAAAAGTATATTTCAGGAGATACTAAATAATACAGTTTATTTCGCAGCAATAATTCGGAAAACAGTGCTTTTACAGATGTATATCTAAAAACTTACGAATATACAAAAACTTTCTTTAAACAAAAAATTTGATTTGTAAAAAGAAAAATTGATATTCGTATATTGAAAATTGATTTGACAGAAAAGAATTTAAATATGACGTAAAAAATAAATACATAGCACAATAAACAAAAGCGTTTTAGCCGACATCGGGATTTCTTGAAACTTCGACAATTTCAAAATTGCATTCCCACGAGTAAAGCAAAACGCTCACACGTAACGGTGTGGGCTTTACTCGTTTTATATTTTGGGATTGCAAGGTAGTCGAAGACCTCAAGAAATCAAAAAATGGAAGCGAAAAAAGTACCACACTTTTTTTGTGCACACTTGAAATAGCATTTATAATACAAGAAATATAATACAAAAAACGGAGATTGCTGCCAGCCGTAAAGTGGAGGCAAAAATTGAGATAATATTTATTAACATTTTGAAAAAAAGGAAAAGATTATGTACAACGAGCAATTAGAAAAATTGATTGAAATGGCTCTTATGGACGGAGAACTGACTGAAAAAGAAAAACAGATACTTTTCAAAAAAGCCGAATCATTCGGAGTGGATCTTGATGAGTTTGAAATGGTGCTTGACGCAAAACTTGCAGAAAAACTACAATCTCAACAGAAAACAGCTGAGAAGGCAGCTGCCGCACCTAAGTCGGGTAAGTACGGAGATGTTAGAAAATGCCCTTCTTGTGGAGCAATTTTACAATCGTTTCAGACTAAATGTGATGAATGCGGATACGAATTTAAAAATGTTGAATCCGTAAATTCTGCAAGTAAATTGTTCGATTTATTGCAAGCTGTTGAATTAAGGAAGTCTAAGAGTATTTCCGAGCATAATCAAACAAAAAGCAGACGTTTAGATGAGTTGTCGAAAAGACATAATAATGATAGCGGATTTGTTAAAGTGCTTGGTGGAAAAACAAGAAGTAAAAATCAGGATGAGGAAAGAGAAGACTTAATCAGAGAATTAAATGAAGACCTTAAAACAATTGAAAAAAAAGCATCGAGTGAAAAGGCAACAATTATTAAAAACTTCCCGGTTCCAAATGCTAAAGAAGATTTACTCGAACTTTTAGCAATGGCTTCGAGTAGTGCTTATGATAATGATGGTGTAATTGGCAAAGAAGAAGAAGTATGGATTCAAAAGACAGATCAAATATATCAAAAAATAATAATTTGCGCTGCTAGTGATAAGTCAATACTTGAACAATCTACAAATATGATTGTTTCTTTACGGAAAAGACTGCCTAAAGAATATAAAAATTTTACGCAAATACCGCAATCCGTCCGCTCCAAGGTTGAAGCAGAAATGCAAGCAGAAAAGGATACAAAAAAAGCAAAGAAAACAGAAATAATGAAAAAATATGGAATTCCATTAGCTGTTTCAATACTCCTACTTTTTCTTTCACCTGTTTTCGGTATGACTGTAGGTGGCTTACTAGTATTTGTTGCAATAGGTGGAATAATTGTATCAAGTGTATTGTGGTGTAAAGCATTAAAAGATATGAAAAATGATTTCTAATCAAAAAAATAAATAATTGTCTTGAGAATACTATATATATCTAATATGAAAACCAATTAATAATCGACGGGATAGGAATTATGGGATTTTTTGGTAGAAAAAACGAAGGCGGATTAATGGATGTAATCCGTTGCGACGAGAAAGAATATCTTATTTGGAAGTGGAGACCTGCCGGCCAGGATGCAGGAAGTACAAAGAAAGAAAATTCTATCCGTTATGGTAGTAGTTTACGTGTTAAAGATGGAGAAGTAGCAGTCTTTGTTTATAAACAAAGAGACGGTTCTATGCAGGATTTTATAGTCGGCCCTTATGACGAGACCATAAAAACTGCGAACTTTCCGGTTTTAACAAGTATTGTTGGTCTTGCTTTTGGTGGTGGATCACCATTTCAGGCAGAAGTATATTTTATTAATTTATCCGGAAATATACAGATAAAATTCGGTATTCCGTATTTTGATGTTTTTGATCCGAGATTTCAGGATTTTGCGGTTCCGATGGCCGCAAGAGGAACTATTACATTTAACATTACCGATTATCAAGGGTTTATTAAACTCAACCGACTTATTAATTTCGAGTTGGAAGATTTTAGCAAGCAGGTCAAAGGCGCTGTTACAAAATATGTTAAGGGCGTAATTACCAATATTCCTGAAGAAAAGGGAATTCCGGTTTTGCAAATGGAACGTAAAATATTGGAAATTAACGAGATTATTGCTGCTTACTTAAAACCAAGACTCGAAAGTGATTTCGGGGTAAATATGAAAGGTTTTGACTTATCAACTATTGATGTAGATAAGGAAAGCGAAGGTTTTGCCGAATTGAGGAAGGTAACCTCCGAACAAGCAACCAAAACAACGATTGCACAAGCAGACATGAATATAAAAAATATGCAGGATATGCAAGCTATCAATGCCAACAATATGGCAGATACTTTGCGGATTCAACGTGAAGAGGCCCAAAGAGTTCAAAAACTCCAAACTGAAACCAACTTTATAGGTGCTCATGCACTTAATCAGCAAACTGATGTTCTTAAAACCGGTGCAGAAAATTTAGGCAGCATGGGTAACATGAATATGGGCGGTGAAGGCGGTGGAATGAATCCCGCAGGAATGATGACCGGAATGATGATGGGTGGAGCTATGGGTGGTCAAATGGCAGGTATGATGAATCAAATGGGACAGAATATGAACCAGCAGATGAACACTCCGCCACCACCTCCGCAAGTTGCATATAATGTTTCTATTAATGGGCAAAATTCAGGACCATATAATATGCAACAACTGCAACAAATGGTGCAAAGCGGACAACTTACAAAAAATACATATGTCTGGAAGCAAGGCATGGCAGGTTGGGAATTTGCAGGAAAGGTTCAGGAACTTGAATCGCTGTTCGGTGCTGTTCCTCCACCACCTCCTCCAATGCCGCCTATGCCGTAACATACTTCAAGTGGAGTCCGAAACCACTATAATAAACGGGGCGTATAACTCGAAAAGCCTTACGAATAGAGGAATTTAATAACTTTATTACAAATTAATGGTGAGGAATAATATTATGGAAGAAGGACAAAAGAAGAAATTCAAAGCACCAATGGTAACTTATATCATTATTGACTTTTGTGGTAAAACCAATGCGTACCAAGGGAACAATCAGTTGGGCTATCTTGAATTTGATCTGGGGAGCATTTAGTATTTATTATTTAACGAATAACGTTGTACTTAGTAATTTATAAAAGAACAAAATGGATCAAAATAGTTTCTTTTCAATAGACCGTCTGGTAGAATTCGGTATGGGAATGGCAGTGGCACAACAAATGGTTCAAACTATGAACAATGCAATGACAAACATGCATGTGCCCGGTACTTTTAATTCTCCCGAAAAGCCGGAGCAGAAAATCTATTATGCGATGATTGAAGGTAATCAAACCGGACCACTATCCGAAATGGATATGTCTCGTCTTATTGCAGAAAAAAAGGTTGTTAAAGAGACGTATGTCTGGATGCCGACTATGCCATGCTGGAAAATGGCAGAGCAAATTCCAGATGTGTTAAAATTAGTAGCATTAACACCGCCTCCGTTTAATATTTAATAACAAAATTGGAAATAGGAAAATCATGAAAATAGATCCGATTTATCTTGTTGTCTCTGTTGTTGTAAGTATATTGATGGCTTATGGAATGGGTGCTTTATGCAGCAGCGACCATAGCTGGTTGATGGCGATAGGTATTTTTATTCAAATGATGGTCTCATTGCTGATTATGTTTGTGAAAGGATCCCCTCAATCCCGTACAAACGTAAATATAAAAGTTCTTGCGGTTTTTTTTATTGTATTGTTTATCATTAGCAATTTGATATTTGCTTTTGTACAATTTGAAACAGCAAGTTATGTGGTAATAAACGGATTAATGCTGGTGATACTCGTAACAGTAACACATTTCTTACACAAAACAGATCAATAGACCTGTCTTTGTTGGGCATTACAAAAGAATAATTAGAAAAAATGTTATTATAAGAAAAAATTTATAAATAATTTGGAGAAATATTATGAAAAAGATTTATTTGAATTCGATAATTGCGTTAATTGCAATATTATTATGTTCTTGTGGTAGTTCTGAAAAAGAACTCACATTAAAAAATTATTCCACAAAAGTTGGCGGTGATTTGGCCAATTACTTAGAAGTTGTTGAAGGGTCATACAAGTTGGCAATGGTCAATGGCGAATTAATCCTGACTGCGAAGTTTAAAGTTATAGTTCCTTTAGACGAAAATGCTGAGTATGAAAAAATTGAAGCAGAATTGCTTGATGAGTCCGGTATGCCTCTGGCGGGAGTTGGTAATTTTGAGTTACAATATGAGGACAAGGATAAAGTACTAAGTGCTCTCCGATCTGGCAGTGGCGAATTTGCAGTTCAGATGCAATATTTTGGAAATTGTACGCCTGAAGAAGCACTAAAAATTGCAATGAAGAGTGCAAAAAGTTTTTCAGTAACTACAACAGCTGATGTCTATGACGGTACCCCTTCTACTGTTACAGATAATGATACAGATTTGGAATCAACAGATGAAGAACAAGAATCTGAAAACGTAGAACATGAATCAAGCGGAAGAAATTGGGATCAGGTTTTGTCGGATTATGAATCTTACACCGACAAATATATTCGCCTTCTCAAAAAAGCAGCTTCCGGCGATTTATCGGCAGCGACAGAATATGCAAGTATGCTTGAAGAAGCACAATCACTTCAAGAAAGCTTATCAGATGCAGAAGGAGAACTTACATCTGCACAATTAAAAAGATTTGCGCAAATTCAAAATAAACTTGTAAGAGCAGCAAATAATATGTAGAGTAAGGCAGTTGTATGAAAAAAAACAAGTAGACTTTTTACTCTACTTGTTTTTTTATAAATGGAAATTGTCTCGGATACGGAAAAACATAACGTAAATAATTCGGAAAACAGTGATTTTACAGATGTATATTTAAAAACCTATAAATATACAAAAACTTTCTTTAAACAAAGAATTTGATTTGTAAAAAGAAAAATCAATATTCGTATATTGAAAATTGATTTAACAGAAAAAGTGAATAATGCAAACTAATATTCGAAAGATATTAGTTAAAAATATAACATAACAAAATACAAAAAACAGAAATTTCTGCCAGCCGCAAAGTGAAGGCAAGAATTGAGATAATTTTTATTAATAGAAGGAGAGAACTATGTCGACAATGATTAAACTTGAGAAAGAATTTGTACGCATTAATCCTAAAGATTGCCATTATTTAGAGTGGAGCTATGATGGGAAAACATGGCACCATCGTTATCAGAATTCTCATATTTGTTTCTTTGAGTTGATGGATGCCGGTAAAGATGTAATTGCCAATACAGACAACGGGACTTATTGGTCTCCTAAGTCTACCAAATTAATTTCGTGGCTTAAGACCCCGTAATACAGCCCATTTTCGATAACATAGAATGAACAATTACTATTTGTGAGCAAAAGATTATTTCACATTTTACTTTGCGTATATAAGTAGAACGGCAAAATTCTTGCAGATAAACAAGTTGTCTATATGGCAACTTGTTTATTTTTGTAAAACTTATAAAGGTGTATGATGAACTTTTTCAAAAAAATATTTCTGAACGACAAAATAATTTTCGCTATAATACTCCTAAATTGTGCGATTATCTTTTTGCAGGAAAGTAGAATTGATAATGCACTGACTCAGACATTGGATATAGCATGTACAATGTTTTTTGTAGTCGAAATGCTTATTAAACATATACAGTTTGGAATAAAAGAGTATTGGAAATCCGGCTGGAATCGTTTAGATGGAACTTTGGTCGTTTTATCCTTGCCTTCTCTATTGGTATTCTTGTTTTCAATTGATATTGGAGGTGAGCAATTATCATTACTTTTGGTTCTTAGATTATTCCGTGTTCTACGATTTCTCAGAGTAGTTCATATCTTTCCGGGTTTTTCGAGATTACTTGCAGCATTTAAAATGGCTATGCGTGAATCTTATGCGATTTTATTGTCGTTTTTTACCATCATTATTATATTTTCACTAGTCAATTGTGCTTTATTTAAGGATATAGCGCCTGATTATTTTGCGACTCCGCTGGATTCGATTTATGCGGTATTTCGTATATGTACCGTTGAAGGATGGTACGATATTCCTGATACAATTGCGTCAGCAACATCTTCTACGTGGGGGTATATTGTACGTCTATATTTTTCGGCTATTTTGTTGTTGGGTGGGATAATCGGAATGTCTTTCATAAATTCAATCTTCGTCGATGCAATGGTTAGTGATAACAATGACGAAATATCTTCAAAAATTGATCAATTAGACGCTAAAATCAATCGTCTCTTAGAAGAGAAGGAAGAAAATAATAATACTAAGAAATGCTAAAATTATGGACTACAATATTAGAGAAATAAGCCAAGAGTAAATTCCTCTGCTCGATGATTTCCTATACGAAGCAATTTTTGTTCCTGAGTGGTACACGGAAGTGGTTCCACGTAACATTATTTATACAAATCCGCAAATTTACGCTGCAATTAAGGAATTTGGCACTCATCCTGATGATTATTGTTTTGTGGCGGAAGTAGTCGGAAAAGTAGTTGGAGCGGTCTGGGTTGGAATTACAGATGAGTACGGACATATAGATGATGATACACCGTCTTTTTCTATATCACTTTATAAGGAATATAGAGGGCAAGGTATTGGGACAGCATTGATGAAACGTATGTTGGAACATCTAAGGTCAAAAGGCTATAAAAAAGTTTCTCTGGGTGTGAGTAAAGAGAATTATGCTGTACGGATGTACAAAAATGTTGGTTTTGAGATTGTTGGAGATGGTGCAAACGAAACCGAATGGTTGATGATTTGTGCACTGTAAAATTGTACAATTGAGTTGAAACAATAGCAGAAAAGGTTCGTATGTAGTAATAGGAAAAATTTATATTTTGCCCTCGATTTGAAAAAGTTGATATAGGGTTCGCTGCTTTATTTCAAGTCGACAAAAAAATAATTTCTGAACCCGAAAGCTCAGGAATACCAATGAAAAGATTAAAACTTATTGCTGCATTGGCTTTATTGTCTTTACCTTGTTTTGCGCAGGCACAAGAAGATAATATGTGGCTTCGTTTTCCGACTATCTCACCTGATGCAAAAAATATAGTTTTTTGCTATAAAGGTGATATTTATAAAGTTTCTGCTCAAGGTGGCAAGGCAGTACAATTGACAACAAATTCGGCATATGATTATGCTCCTGTTTGGTCTCCGGACGGAAGTCGTATCGCTTTTGCATCAAATCGTCATGGCAATTTTGATATTTATACCATGCCGATTGATGGTGGGAGTCCGACAAGAATTACTTTCTGGTCGGGTAATGAAAAGCCTCTTAGCTATAGTAATGATGGTAAGTCGATTCTTTATTCTTCGGTTATTATGTCCGATAAGAATTTCTCGTTGTTCCCGACCGGTGGTTTCCAGCATGTTTATACTATTTCAACCGAAGGCGGACGTCCGCAGATGTTTTCTCAAATTGGTATGAATGACGTGTGCATTAACAGTGATGGCTCAAAAATCCTATATCACGATTACAAGGGATATGAAGATAATTGGCGCAAACACCATAAATCATCGGTAACAAGAGATGTTTGGATGTATGATGTCACTTCAAAGCAATATACCCAAATTTCCGACTTTGAGGGAGAAAACAGAAATCCTGTCTTTGTTCCCGGAGATGAAAACTCGATTTATTACTTAAACGAAAAAAGTGGCTCATTCAATATATACAAGCGAAACATTAATACTAAAAGCGAAACTCAGTTAACCGAGCACAAAAATCATCCGGTACGCTTTTTATCGATTGCCGATAACGGAAAAATGTGCTATCTGTATGATGGCGGATTATACACATTTACTGAAAATACCAAGCCGACAAAACTAAACATTGAAATCGCTACAGACGATACAGAGCAAGATTACAAAATCGACTTCCGGCAGGGCGGAATTACCGATATGGCAGTATCGCCGAACGGAAAGGAAATTGCATTCATAATCCGCGGAGACGTTTATTCGACTTCGGCCGACTATGAAACTACTGTCCGTATAACCAATACACCGGAGCAGGAAAGAGGTATCGAGTTTAGTCCCGATGGACGTAAACTGGTTTATTCCTCTGAACGTAACGGATGCTGGAATGTCTATTTATCCGAAATTGTAAACAAAGAGGATAAACTATTTATATATGCAAACGAGATTGCCGAAAAACCGGTTACGGAGGGTGATACGGTATGCTTCCAGGCATCTTTCTCCCCAGACGGAAAAGAAATCGCATATTTGGAAAATCGTACTACGCTGAAAGTTATAAACTTACAGACAAAAGCGAAAAGAACAATTTTAGGCGCAGAATATAATTATTCGTATGCTGATGGCGATCAGTTTTATGAATGGTCTCCCGATGGAAAATGGTTCTCGGTCAATTTCTTTGAAAAAGGTGGATGGAACAAAAACGACTTGGGTCTTGTAAAAGCAGATGGAAGTGGTGAAATACACAATCTTACTCAAAGCGGATATGCTGATGGCGGTGGTACATTCGTATTAGACGGCAATGCTGTTATGTGGTATTCGGACAGAAACGGTTATCGCAGTCATGGTAGCTGGGGAGCAGAAGAAGATATTTATATTATGTTCTTTAACCAGGAATCTTTCGATAAATTCAAAATGTCGAAAGAGGAAACTGCCCTTTTGAAAGAATCTGAAGCAGAAGCCGCAAAAGATAAAGCTGCGAAAGAAGAATCTGCCAAAAAAGACAAAGCCGATAGTACGGAAGTTAAATTGCCGGAAGTTACATACGACTTTGCAAATGCTGAAGACAGAGTAATCCGTATGACGATTGCTTCTGCAAGACTTGGCAGTTGTTTCTTAAATAAAGAAGGCGATAAACTGTATTATTTTGCTTCTTTCGAAAAGGGTTACGACCTCTGGGAGCGTAATTTCAAGGAAAATACTACAAAGTTGATTGCTAAATTGGGAACATCCGGTTCAGGCTTGCAGTCAGACAAAAAGAAAACAAAACTATTTATGCTTTCTAATGGTCGAATCAGTTTGGTTGAAACCGACAAAGGTAGTACCAAACCTGTTCCGGTCAATGCTGAGTTTAATTATCGTCCGGCTCAGGAACGCGAATATATATTCAATCATACTTGGCAGCAAGTAAAAGACAAATTCTATGACCAGAATATTCACGGTATTGATTGGCAGATGTATCACGATACTTATGCACGCTTTTTGCCGACAGTCAATAATAACTTCGATTTTGCCGATTTACTGAGTGAAATGTTGGGAGAATTGAATGCATCTCACACCGGAGCACGTTATTATGCAAACTCAAACGGCGATAGAACAGCCGTATTCGGAATGTTCTTTGACTTGAATTATACGGGCGACGGCTTGAAAATATCAGAAGTATTAGAAAAAAATCCGATGGTTAAGGCTTCATCGAAAATTAAAGAAGGCGTAATCATCGAAAAAATTGACGGAAACCCGGTAAAGGCAGGAGAAGACTACTTTAAGTTTTTAAACAAAAAAAGCAACAAACCGGTACTTCTTTCTTTGTCAGACGGAAAAACACAGTGGGAAGAACGCGTTAAGCCGATTTCTACATTGCAACAAGATGAATTGCTTTACCAACGCTGGGTAAAACAACGCGAAAAATTGGTCGATTCATTGTCAAACGGAAGAGTGGGATATGTGCATGTACGCGGTATGGACAGTCAAAGTTTCCGTGAAGTATATTCGAAAATCCTTGGTAAGCACCGCAATAAAGAAGCTATTGTAGTTGATACACGTTTCAATGGCGGCGGCTGGCTGCATGACGATCTCGCAACACTGCTTAACGGAAAGCAATATTCCGATTTGGTGCCGCGTGGACAATATGTTGCCTCTGAACCACTTAACAAATGGACCAAACCTTCGTGTGTTGTAGTGAGTGAAGGAAACTATTCCGATGCTTATGGATTTCCGTTTGCCTATAAAGCATTGAATATAGGAAAATTGGTCGGAATGCCTATTCCGGGTACGATGACTTCTGTTTGGTGGGAGTCTCAAATCGATCCATCATTAGTTTTCGGTATTCCTCAGGTTGGTACAAGAGATATGAGCGGTGCACTCCTTGAAAATAAGCAACTTGAGCCTGACGTTTTGGTCAACAACGACCCCAACAGTTTGATAGAAGGACGCGATTTGCAAATTGAAGCAGCTGTAAAACTGATGCTTGATACAATAAAATAACAGTAGATTTTATATATGAGAAAATCTAGATTAGTGCAGGCTTAATATATGACTGCCACTTCTTTTGGAGAGTGGCAGTCAAACCTGCATTGCTTGCATTATCTTATAACAAGTTCAGTTGCTCAAACTGGTTAGGATTATCAAAACACTTTATAGGAAATATAAAGGAAAAGGAATTAGTACGGCATTAATGATGCAAATGTTGGAAAGCCAAAGCAGGATTCCGGAATGAAGATTTCGATAAACCTTTAGTCAAGGACTTATGGAGAACAAATGATAAATTTATCAAAATCGAAAAACATTACATTTGGAAATATAAATTTTTTACTTATGTTTGTAAACAAGAGTAAATATTAAATGACTAATATGCTGCTCTTCTACAAAATCAAAATTTTTACAAAAATATTATCCTACAATTATGAACAACAAACAGAAACTTTTTACAAAATCAGTCTTTAAGTTGGCATTGGAGTGTCCGACAAAGATGTATTATGCAAAGAATAATGATAAATATTCCAATCTTGCATTAAAAGACGAATTTCTGGCTTCGTTGGCAGAAGGTGGCTTTCAGGTTGGCACATTGGCAAAGTATTATTACGGTTTGCTTGATAATGAAAATGATATTAAAGCATTGAACAATGACGAAGCAATTCGACAAACACAAGAATTGCTACAACAAGAGAATGTAACAATTGCAGAAGCAGCTTTCCAATTTGGCAATTGTTTTGTACGCGTAGATATATTAAATAAAATCGGTAACGCTGTGGAAATAATAGAGGTTAAAGCAAAATCGTGGTGTAGCAGTGAATCGTTTGGAAAAAAGGAACCTCCCCAAATATCCTCCAAAATGAGCCCATATATTTATGATGTTGCTTTCCAAAAGTATGTGGTAGAAAATTCATTAAAGGAATGTTTCCCGGACAAAAAGTATGCAGTTAAAACTTTTTTGATGATGGCTGATAAAGACAAGACGTGTGATGTGTCGGGACTTAATCAAATCTTTAAAATTAACAAGGTTGATGATAAAACCACTGTGGAAGTTGACAGAGAGAAGCTGCAAACTCTGAACGGCAAAACGCAAATACTTACTCCGTTTGATGTAGATGATTGCTGCGATAAAATAATAAACGGACAAGTCGACGAAAGCGACAATTTGAATATGCCGTTCTTGGACTTTGTTAAAAAAATGTCGCAGGCATACACCGCTAACGAGAAAATTGAACCTGAAATAGGTAGCAAATGCTTTTCCTGCTCTTTCGATACTTCAAAAGATACGCCGGAAATGACAAGCGGTTATCGCGAATGTTGGAAAGCCAAAGCAGGATTCCGGAATGAAGATTTCGATAAACCTTTAGTCAAGGACTTATGGGGAGCAAATGGTAAGTTTATAAAAAGCGGTAAATATTTTCTGGCGGACTTGAACACAAATGATATTGAGTGCAAACGAAACAATAATAATACTACTAAACGTAAATGGTTGCAGATAGGTTTTGCCACAAAGAATGGTTCTATCTTGTCGAATTATAAATCCCAAATCGATTTTGACCGGCAATTTTATTTAGACAAAGACGGCTTGAAAGAAGAAATGTCAAAATGGAAATATCCGCTGCATTTTATTGATTTTGAAACATCTGCTGTTGCACTTCCGTTTTATGCCGGTATGCGACCTTATGAACAAGTGGCTTTTCAGTTTTCGCATCACACGATAGATAAAAACGGAAAAATAGAGCACGCCGGGCAGTACCTCAACACGGAAGAAGGAAAGTTTCCAAATTTCGATTTCGTACGCGAATTGAAGCGGCAACTTGAAAAAGATGAGGGAACAATCTTTCGGTATGCTATGCATGAAAATACTATACTAAACATTATCAGCGAACAACTTGCTGCCACTAATGAGAGCGATAAAGAAGAATTAATCAAATTTATTGATTCAATTACTGAGAAGGACAAGAAGCCCAAAGGCAATAGAAATATGGTTGATTTGCTTGAAGTTGTCAAAAGATATTTTTACAGTCCTCGGATGAAAGGCAGCAACTCGATAAAAGAAGTTTTGCCTGCGGTATTAAATACGAGTCTTTATTTGCAGGAAAAATATTCGAAGCCGATTTACGGCAAAGAAATTAAAAGTCTTAACATCAGTAGCAGCGAGCCAATCGCCTGGGTCAAAACAGATAACGACGGAATTGTAGTTAATCCGTATAAGCAGTTACCAAATATTGCTTCATATATGGGCATACCGGAACAAGAAACGCAATCTATCGAAACTGTAAATAATGGTGGTGGGGCTTTGTCGGCTTATGGTCGTATGCAGTTCAGTACGATAAAACCGGAAGAGAAACAGGCATTGCAAACAGCGTTGCTCCGTTATTGCGAACTAGACACAATGGCGATGGTTTTCATTTGGGAATTCTTTAATAACGAGATATAGAACAAAAGTATGCAATATACATCTGTTTATTCAGATTATATTTTAAGAGTTTGCGCGAGTTCTTTTGCTAAAAGGGCAGTCAATTTATATCTGTCAAACGACTCCACATATTCCTCGTCCGGTGTCGGCAAAATTCTCTTACTCCACAGTTCATACATTCGCGCAATAGCATTCTTTATGCTCGCGACATCTTTAGGATAGGTCGCAATACAAGCCTGCGTATCGACGGCAAGTTTTTTCATCGCACCATCGGGAAGCGAGGCAATAATCGGCTTGCGGGCGCCGAAATACTCATATAATTTTCCCGGGGTGCGAACGTCATCTTTCAGCATAAGCCAGAGGACGTCGGACGACATTAGTTCTGCAATTGTCTGGTCGTGCGGTAAATATCCGAGACACTTAGTTACGCCGTCAAGTTTATATTTTTTAATCATGCGGGTATGCCCCTTGCGCATTATCCCGATGAATTTTGCATTTACGTGAGCCGCGGCTTGCGGATTTTCCTTTATAAACAGCGAAAGTGCCTTCAGGAAATATTTCGGTGTGCGGTCATCTTGAAATAATCCGGAGTGCGTAATTGTAAATTTTTCTCTGTCGGGAGTAATTCTGCCGGCATTATCGAAATCCTCCTGATCGTAGCCGTGCGGAATAATCACCACATCTTCATGCCCGAGCATTCCGTAACGCTTCAAGAGCAGTTCCTTCGTATGGCGTCCGGTTACGACAACTTTCTGAGCATAAGTCAAGATTTGCTTTTCGAGATTTTCAGCATAAAGTTTGTGGAACGGCGTAGCGTAAAAATGGAACGGATTATCAATCCATACGTCGCGATAATCCACGATAAACGGAATATCAAATTCGCGGGAAAGTTCCAGCGCAACAAGGAAATCCGTAAACGGTGGTGCAGTCGCAAAAATCGCATCAACTTTATGCTCGGAAAGAATTTGTCTGCCAAGTTCTACAGCCTTCTTTTTCCAAGTAATTTTACTGTCCGGCTGGTGAATCGTCTGCAAAAATGCTCTGCCGATTTTCTGCATAAAATAAGACGGGAATTTCGCTGTTTTCCGGACATTAGAATTTTGCTCAGTCCTGTAAATCATTGTATCATCAGGATTTATTTCGGACAGCAATTCCTCGTCATACGCATAAAATGAGCGTGGCGAAGCCGACAATACAATCGGAGTCCAGCCATAT
The DNA here is from genome assembly GCA_028691175.1 of Candidatus Kapaibacterium sp. Classification (GTDB taxonomy): domain Bacteria; phylum Bacteroidota; class Ignavibacteria; order Kapaibacteriales; family UBA2268; genus CALLXS01. Next base: position 28,866 of record JAQUZU010000006.1, read on the forward strand.
TGAGGTAGAAATTTCGTAAATTTCAGCGTTCTTTGAACGCCGCTCAACCCCATCGGTGGAAAATAATAAGCGATAACCAAGACTTTCTTGTTAGTCAAAACTCTTCATCCTCTATGTGCAAAAAATGGAATACAAAAATACATATTTCTACGGTTTAATACAACAATTTTACATGTTTTTCGTCTTGTTATAATGGATAATCAGATTATATTTTATTTACATCACATTCACTGCTATGCATAAAATTAAACATTTTTTTTCTGCGATACTATTCGCACTAAGTCTTACTGCCCTAACATCATGTTCGGACGATAATTCTACTACCGTAACTCCAATAAACGAAAAATCGGAAAAAACACAGCAAATCGACGCAGTCTGCGACTCGCTGATTCAGGCAATTCCGGACTTAACCGCAATTGTAATCGGTGTCTGGGACGAAGAAAACGACTTTATCTACGAGCACGCATACGGCATCGCAAACAAAGCGAACAATACGCCGGCAAATACTGCAGTGCTCTCGCGCGTTGCAAGCATCACGAAAACTTTCGTCGGAACAGTTGCCTTGCAATTTGTAGATGAAGGCAAATTCGCGCTCGACGACAAAATCACAAAATTTCTGCCACAATACGAGAAATACTCGGACGTTACAATCAAAATGCTGCTTAATATGACAAGCGGCATACGCGATTATTCGACTGAAGAAGATTTTCCGATATACCTGCTGACAAATCTGAACCGGGCTGCCACTCCGGAAGAACTAGTCGGCTTAGTATATGACAAAGATTTTCTTTTTACTCCGGGCACTTATCAGCACGGATATTCGAGCACGAACACAATCCTGCTCGGTATGATTCTCGAAAAAGTTTCCGATTCGAAAATCTCCGATCTAATTCAAGACCGAATCATTACTCCGCTAAAATTGCAGAATACTTTCTTTGCTACATCTACCGCAATGCCGCATTCTAATGTCTTGCATGGATATTATAGCTATTCCGGCCTAACTTTTGACTTTCTGACAGCCACAGACCCGAGTTGGGCATGGGCAGCCGGCGCGATGGTTTCCGATATTTATGACCTTGCAATCTGGCTGC
>JAQUZU010000007.1:0-1921 GCA_028691175.1 Candidatus Kapaibacterium sp.
TTTTTAAATATTCGACTATTTAAAGTATCGGAAATCCCGATACCGAGCAACAGAAGCAAAACAAGAATCCGTCCTTTTGTTCCGCCTTTCACTATCAAACATGCCAGCCCAATCACATAAAGCGGAATCCAATATTTCACTTTAGTAATTGTAGACATTACAATATCGAGAACCGAACATGATAATGTCTGATTCAGGAAATTAAATATCTGTAAGTCAATTGAATATAAAAAATCTATCATAGTATTTTTTTATGATGAGGTAGGAAAACAGTAAATACAAAAAAAGTCCGCATATAGCGGACTTTTTCGCGGAAGGGAAGGGATTCGAACCCTTGAAGCCCGTAAAGGCTTACACGCTTTCCAGGCGTGCCAGTTCAACCACTCCTGCACCCGTCCTGATTGATTGGAATACAAATTTACGATATTTATGTGAAATAATCAAACTTTTTTTGTTATTTTTGTGTATTGTAATATCATTATTTTAAAATGCAACATATATGAAACGGTATATCTTACTGATATTTTTACTATTTAGTGCGTGTATACTTTCGGCTATGCAATTTTCAACTTCAGGTAATTTAAATACGACAAATGAAAAAATTGAATTGCTTAACGCAGATAGTCTGCTTGGCACGACCGGCACTGTATCGGCATTAATTCGCAGTTACGAGGGCAATGTTTCCTTTAGACACGGCGATATACGTGTGTTTTGCACAAAAGCTTTTCATAATATCGCCGGAAACAGTCTCGAATTGCAACGCAATGTCAGCGTAACACAGCAAGATATGCAACTTTCTTCGAATTATATCCAATACGATGGTAATTCCGGTATAGCGTCTTCCCCATCGCATATAACAATTATAGACAATCATACTAAATTAAATGCAAATTCCGGAACATATTCTACAAAAACTCATATTGTCGACTTTATAGGGAAAGTCTCAATTGCAGACGATACAGTCTCGATTTTTTCTGATGCAGCTTCATATAATCGTCGAACAATGTTTAGCAATGCAGTTGGCAACGTACTTGTCGAAGACGATTCGTCCGTGATAATCGCAGATCGAATCGAAAACAATCGAACCGAACGCATCACAAAAGCATTCGGCAATGTTCTCATTTTCGGAAAATATAATGCTTCATATTTACTTGCAGACTCTATAGAAAATTATGCTCTCACACATTATATAATGGCAAGTGCTCATCCGGTACTTTTTAAGGTAGATACTTTAGAGAAAGATTCGATTGTTTGTAATAACGTTGCTTTTACTGCAGACACCGTAAAATTCGGGAAATTCGATACGCTTTCTGTGTCTTCTGACGTAATGGAATCAATCAAAACAGAAACCGGAACCCACTATATTTGCACCGGAAATGTAGAGGTAAATCGCTCCGGATTGCAAGCGAAAGCTCATCAAATCATATATAATCCGCCAACCGGAACAATTTCACTTTTCGGAAATCCGACAATCTGGATGGATTCTACACAGATTAACGCAGACACAATCAATATTTATTTATCTGATAAAGAACTTCGTCAGGTAGTTGCGGTTGGAAACGCATTTTTAAGCCTTGCAAGCGACACAATAAACAATGACAAAATCAATCAAATGCTTGGTAATACAATTACGATAGATTTTTCGGAGAATGATATTTCGTGCGTTCATGCAAATGGCGAGGCAAAGTCATTAATGTTTATGGAATCGGAAAAAGGCTCTGAAGGCATTACCAACACCTCTGCGGATTCGATTCGAATTGATTTTTTTGAAGGTGATCCAAGTCAATTTGTAGCACTTGGCGGAATAATCGGCGAGGCAGTTCCGGATAATTTAGTTATGCAAAACATAAAACAATATTATTTGCCGGGATTTAAGCGCTCTTACGACAAACCAAGCAGAAAAACCCTGCCGAATATTTCT
>JAQUZU010000007.1:2021-26216 GCA_028691175.1 Candidatus Kapaibacterium sp.
GGTTTTTATTTAGATGCAGAACAGTTAGGCGAAATTCTGTTGCCGAAAAAATATGCTCCAAAAGATTTGTCGATTAACGATAAAATTAATGTGTTCATATATTTTGATTCGGAAGACCGCCCGATTGCAACAACTCAAATTCCGTTTACTCAGGTTGGCGAATATGCCTGCTTGAAAATTGTTTCGGTTGCACCGTTCGGAGCATTTGCAGATTGGGGCTTGCTGAAGGATTTACTAATTCCGGAGAACGAGCAAAATGAAAAGATCAAAACCGGCAAATCTTATGTGGTATATACGTATATTGATAAGATGACGGGCAGAATTGTTGCAACCACAAAATTTGAAAGAAATTTAGATAAGACCGAACCTGATTATCAAAACAATCAAAAAGTTGATTTACTGGTATATCGCAAAACAGACTTAGGCTACAAGGCTATAATTGACGAAGCCCATACCGGAGTTTTATATTTTAACGAACTACTAGAGGATTTGACAATAGGGCAGCGATTGACCGGATATGTAAAAAAAGTAAGAGATGACGGAAAGATTGATCTTTCAGTACAGAAAATGGGCTATGAAAAAATCGACGAAATATCGCAGAAAATATTAGATGTCTTAAAATCCAAAGGCGGAAAAATTGCAGTAAGCGACAAGTCATCGCCGGAAGAAATTTTCAAACTATTTAAAGAAAGCAAAAAAACATACAAAAAAGCTGTTGGCAATTTATATAAACACAAGTATATTATTATCGGAGATGGTTTCATCGAATTAACTGAAAGTCCGATTGAAAAATAGTGTTGCATGCAATATCCTGAGGTAAATATCATTTCTGCGAATCCTGCTTTCAAGCTGCTTTTAGTATTTGCAGCAGGAATATGCGTATTCTTAAATTTTACGCCTACAATTCCAATTTTAGCAATACTTTTTGTTCTGTTCATTGCTTTAGGTTTTAAAAGAAAACTATGGCAAATCGCGTATATTGCCGGAGTTTTTGCACTATCCGGACTAACAATTTATCAAATCGACAGCACTCGAATTGATTTCTCGGACAAAGTATTTCCGGATATGAAAGGAATTTTTGTCGGTAAAATCGATAAAATACTCCATAAATCTGACAAGTACATAAGATTGAAAGTTTCCGGGAGTTTAGACCTCAAGCAATTTCCGGAAATTCCACATTGCGGCATTTTCCTAAATATTTTCCAACTGAATAATGTCTCGGACAGCCTTCGAGCCGGTAATAGCATTTATATGCCGGTATGGGCGTCGCTTCCGCGAAATAAAACATTTCCTATCGACTTTAACGAGAAATTTTATGCCCGCTATAATGATGTGCAATTCTATGCTCGCGGAACGGCAGACCGGCTTGCTATTTTAGACGATGCAAAAAATTTCAATCAGTATTCAAAAAATTTTGCAGAAAAAATAGAGGAGCGTATCGACTCGCTATTTTATCCTGATGTCTCAGGAGTAGTTAAGGCAATACTTGTAGGGAACAAATCAGACCTTGATAAAAATGTTCGTGATGTGTTTTCGCTTTCGGGTACCGCACACATTTTGGCTGTTAGCGGGCTGCATGTGGGCATAATCGCAGGGATACTTATGCTTTTTCTCTCCGGACTTGAGAACCGCAAAGTAAAATTTGTGATTTTTTCTGTTTTAATCTTCGGATATGCGGCGATAACAGGTTTTTGTCCATCAGTAATGCGTGCCGGATTTATGGCTGTGCTTTTACATTTTGTATATTCTATCGATCGAAAGCCGGAAGCACTCAACATTTTTTCTTTCGCTGTGGTAATGCTTGTAGTTCTCTTTCCTACTCTGATTTATTCACCGGGCTTTCAAATGTCGGCCGGCTCAGTTCTCGGAATATTATTGCTTTTCCCGATTTTTCGGAAATCGATGTTGCATATTTTTCGTAATCCCGGAAAAATTGCAAATTATATTGTTAGTTCGTTAGCAGTAACTTTTTCGGCATCGATTGTTGTATCACCACTTGTCGCAGCTTATTTCGGGGTTTTTTCTATTGTATCGCCACTTGCGAATTTAATAGTAATTCCAATAATGAGTCTGGCAATGATATATTCGATTATTGCTCTTGTATTGTCATGTGTATATTTTCCGCTCGGTTTATGGTTTGCCGGCTCAAGCAATTTATTGCTGACCGGTGCAATTGAAATAAATAAATTTGCTGTTTCGCTTCCATACTCTTCGCTTACTTCCGGTAATTTGACGCTGATTGCTGTTTTTGCATCACTTATCACGCTTTACGTTTTATCGTCAAATAATCGAAAGAAACTGATTTTCAGACTTTCTTCGTGTGCTATCGGTATTTTTCTGGTAGTGAATTGTGTTAATATTAGCAATAAAAAGCAGCCATGCACTGTATACCCACTTAAGAACTTGGTAGTTGCCGAAATTTCGCTTTCGTCGTCAGAATTATTTTTCTATGTTGCAGATCGCAAAAACAAACAATATCCGTTTTACGACCATAGCCTATATAATCATTTGATTTCATGTTATAATGACAACAAAAAAATATATATCGGAGTTACGGGAAATGTTGGAATCGCCACTTGCGACAAATTAAAAGACACAATCAAATATACTCCGATTGAGATGAATTTTGCAATGCAGGACTCGGTAGAACAATACTTGAAATTAAATAAACATATTACGCAATATATTTTGCCGAGTGAAACACAATGGAATTAGAATATCTCAAGCCGACAATTTTCGACAGTAGCAAAATATTATCCGGAGTTACAACAAAAAATTTACAACTATTTCCGCCGTATGGACTTTCACTCTCAAATGCAGATATTTTAGACGATTTTGAACTTGAGCGACACAAGGCGATGTTTGCAGATTTGCTCGGAGTTCATCGAGATAAAATGAAATATCAGCAACAAACTCACAGTTGCATTGTTCGTCACGTAAATGCTGATTCGAAGTATGAAAACTCCGACGGAATGTATACATGCGAAAAAGGAATTGTGCTGAATATTAAAATTGCGGACTGCACGGCTGTATTAATTCATGATCCGGTCAGATGCGTTGTAATGGGGCTACATTCCGGATGGCGAGGAACTCAACAAAATATAACTAAAACAGGAATAAATATTTTACAAAAAAAATTTCACAGCAGACCTGAAGATTTATTAGTTTATATTTCGCCCGCTGCAAGCGGAAAAAATTACGAAGTCGGAGTCGACGTTGCAAAATATTTTCCACGTTCTGTTATTCCGGTAGTATCTTCCGCTAAATTTTTATTTGACAACCGACATGAAATATGCTTACAATTAACTGACTGCGGAGTATTGTCAAATCATATTGAAGTATCGCCCGAATGCACGATTGACAATACGAATTTGCATTCATTCAGACGCGACAAACAGTTTTCCGGACGTATGAGTGCGTTTATTGGATTAGTATAAAGTAAAATAATCACCGGAGGCATCGGCGTGAATCGCCACGACTTTTGCCCGAACCAGATTCACGATAATTCGATTCATGCGTCGCTTCGAGACATTAATACATTTTGCAAGTTCCACTATTCCTGCTCGCGGGTGCTCTTCGAAATACTTAAAAATTCTCTTTTCATTATCGCCAATCGAAATAGTCAGCGGACGCGACGAAGAATTTAGCGCCCCCAGTATTTTCGTCATTTCTTTACTCGCAGGCATAGATTTTTCTCCAACTCGTATGTATGCTTGTTTTATCGTCTGCCCGTTTTCTTCGTATTCCAGAAAATGCGGTTTCGAGTCGCTTTCGACAACCGTACAAACAGCAAGATACTTCGACTTAACCTGCATTATTTGAATTTCCGGGACAATCGGCGGATTAATGTAACTTGTACAACAAATGTTTAGTGCTTCTGTTTCATATTTTTCGCTATCTATGCCATATATTGTTCCGTTATCATCTACCCCAACTATCAAGCAGCCGCCCTTTGTATTAGCAAAAGCGACAAGTTCCTTTGCAATTTTTTCGTAAGAGGCGATTTTTCGCTTGAATTCAACCGTCGTTGATTCACCAAATGCAATAATGTTGTTTAGTTCTTTACGATTCATATAAACAAATAGAGACGTCGCACGCGACGTCCCTAAATATAAATTGTTCACTGTATTATAGTTTAATAAACGACTTGCTTACAGCACCGTTTTGCATTATAATCGAAATAAAATATGTACCCGATACGGAGACAAAATTATCTAAGCGATCAATAGTCAGACTGTTATGTCCTTCGGGGCAATATGCATTTAGTATTGTTGCAACTTCATTTCCCATTAAATCACGAACTTCAATTTTGCAATTGCCGGCATTTGGATTTTCCCAAGCAACATTCAAATAATTGCTGCATGGCATCGGATAAAGCATAAGTTCGACGTCTCTAGTTCTATTTTCTTCTATTCCGGTGTAGAGTGGTGTTGATTTGTAGATTCCGGCACCTTGTGTTCCGGCAAAGCAAGAAAATCCACCGTTATCATCCGGTTCATTATTCGGGATTGCTATAGAGCGAACTTCTACACCTTTCGGCAAACCGTCAGATTGAATTTCCCAATAGAAACCATACGCCGAACTAACGTAAACACCTTCGCTGTTGCCGGCAGCAACTAAAAATCTCGGATATTTCGGATGCTGCTTAATATCAAACACGCGAGAACCGGCTGCACCGATCGGCATCCAAGTTTTGCCTGTATCCTGACTGACATAAATTCCGCGTCCCATATACAGTTTATTTGCAAAATCATAGACAGTATCTACTCCGCAATAAACAAATTGTGGCAGTTCATTTGAAGCCCATACAGATAAAACGCGCAAATTTTCGAGTCCGGAATTATATTTTGTCCAGGTTTTTCCGCTATCAAGGCTGCGATATACCCCGTCTGCGAAAGAATCATCACCTCCGACATAAACTAAGCCGGCTTGCGCTTCCGAAAAAGAAATACAGCGAGCCTGAATATCGAAATCGGCATTTGCAGTACATGTTTTAAAATTATCCGTTGTATAATTATATCCTTCATCGGTTGCGAGTGCAGTCACTGCAACGTAATCCGGATTAAAAGGTGACTCGGCGAGCGCATATTTTTGAGATGAATACGTAACACCGTGCATGTTCGCAACATCCCAAGTTACGCCATTATCTTCTGAAATAACAACGCCACCTTGCTCCAAGTATCGTGCCGTAGCATACCAACGCGAGGAATGATGTCGCGATTTAATTGCATCAAATACAGCAAGAGAGTCTAAACGTCTTTCATCGAAACTCTCTCCCCCGTTACGACTGATAATAATCCCGTGTCCGGGAATTAAGGACGAAAAAGGGCTATATATTTCTAAGTTTAACGAATCTTCAGCACTTGTTGCTATTACCAAATTGGGTTCTCCGGCAGGAGTGCTGATTTTGTTAATATATTGACCGGCGGTACTGCCGATCTGTGTCCAAGATTGTGCATGTAGCCCAACTACTGCAAAAGTAGCGATAACTCCGATTGCCGATAGTAAATGCTTCCTTATCATTTTTATCCTCTATTATGTTGCTAAAATTTCAATCTTAAAGAAATGCAATTTATGAAAAAAAAAAGATAAAAACAAATAGGGGCAGAAAAATTTGCCTTTCAGAATAAGTAGAGACAAGATGCTTCTCGTCTCTACTTTAATAGTAATCATTGATTAATCCGGAATAGATGCATTCGTGCCGGAATTATTTTTCAGTAATTGTGCATCGATGGAATTTACTTGTTTATCGCCATTTAATTCTCCCACACGCATTACATATCTGCCATTATACAACGACAGCATATTGATAGAAGGCACACTCGTCGAAGAACGAGAAAAGTCATATTCTAATGTTGCTCCCGGCGAGATTGCTTGTCTTTGTCCTGCACAAATCGGCAAATAACCTGATGCACGTACAACCAGCCAATAATTGCCGGCGGGCATGTTTGGAATATCTAACGTTGCTACACCTTCCGAGTTAATAATTGCAGGGAAACGGGCATATAGCGATGATATTGGTAAAATTAATCCGGTACGGAATTCTATTATAACTGCCGCTGCTTTATGCGTCATACCATCCCATAATCCCTGGAGCAGTGCTTGTATTTCAATATGCGTATATGGTAATATTTCATCTTTTGTTGTAAATGTTCTGACCTCACTCCACTCGCTTGTTGTTAAGTCGTTTAGCGCGCGTACTTTCCAATAGTATGTTTGCGAATATTCAAAATCGGAATAATCAAGCGTTCCAGAAGTAACATAAGAGTGAAAAACCGGATCTATAAAATACTCAGATTTCGACACAATAACTTCGTAATTTGCAGCCATATTTACAGATTGAAAAGAGAAAGTACCTGATAATTCTGCGTTCGCTAAATTATTCGCCGGCGAAAGTAACTCCGGAACTCCGAGCGGAATAATCGTTCCATAGATTTTTATATTATCTATAAAAATATTTTGTCCATTTCCGCTTGTTGCCTCAAAAACTATTTGTCCGGTATTTGAAGAGAAACCTGCAGGTATTGCGAACGAGTAATCGTGCCAGCCGACGGATGCAACAGGCGTAAGTTGGTTGTTTCGGTTTATTGTACCAAGCAATGTGGATTCGCCGGCAGTTGTTACGGCATATACTTTCAAAAAATCAACATAATCTTGAAGGCCTGCATCTCTGTACATGCTAAATTTCACAGTATTATCCGCAGTCAAAGGGCAGGTAAAAACAGGCGTCAAAAGTTGTGCCTTAGACGATGCAGACAAATCCTCGCTATTGTAACGTAGCATTTTCGTGCCGGATTGCGGAGAACATACCGGAGAAGTACCGGTTGATACTTTTTCAAATGCTTCGTTGCCATTAACAATCGTATTTGACCAACCCGCAGGTGGAAATGAACTACCTTCAAATGATTCGCAAAAATACATCTTTGTGTTAGCCGGAACAACAGTAAATGTGGAATAGTCCGACCAGTTGATGGTATTATCCTCTTTAACACCGCCGACACGCCAATAATATACACTTCCAAGAAGCGGTTCTGTTACTTCATAGTACGTATTTGTAGTTACACTATTAACTTCGCAAGATGAGAAATTAATATCACTGCTTACTTGTACCCGCATATTTTCATTGTTTCCCGCTTTCCAGCACAGAAGCGGAGTACGAGACACCATTGTTTCATCGTCTGACGGATAATACGGCTGCGAAGCGACATCCGGAACTGTTACTTTAAAAGAAATAGTCTCTCCGGATGAACCAATATTGGAAATTGTGATCCCGGAAGAAGAACCGTCAGAAAACGCCAGTGGTCCAATAACTGTACGCCCGACATCGCTAGATAAATTTGCATAATTGATATAAGAATCACTATCGCCCTGACGAAACACATACAATTCGTCAGGGGGGCCATCCATATTTCCATTGTCCACACAGGAAGTATTAACACGATACACAAGCAATCCGGATCCGTACAAACCGGTTTCAAACATTCCGGTCTTTTTTCTATATTCGACCATAAAATATTCTGTCGAGCTATTTGGCGAAGGAATTTTATAGCAGTTATTCGTGGAAGATGCGAGTGGAGACAATTGGTAAGTCCCATTTGATGTGATCTCCGGAATAATAGTAATCCATCTACCATATTGCGTTTTCATGTGTGCGGTCATATGTTGTGGTGGAATTGTATTATAGGCCATTAAATCCCACGGACCGACCGGAACCCCACTATCATCATATCGGTACAAATCCGGTGCTCCGAGGGTATGAAACATTTCATGACACAACACACTTGCTCCGGTTCCATCGGTGAGATATGTTGCAAGCTGAAAATTATAGTTCCATACATATTTTCCGTTAATGGTATTATTAAACAAATAAAGTTGCCACATGTGTGGCCAAAGCAACTGCGACCACCCGGCAGTATTTCCATAAATAATAAAACAGACATTATCGACACAGCCATCATTATCATTGTCAATATTTAAAGAAGGAGGCACAAGTGGAGCAATCGCATTTAACGCTCTGTTTAGCATCCCCTGCTCGCGCGAAGCTCTTTCTCCCGAACCATTATATCCTATTGTATTTGTGGCAGAATACGGCATATAATAATTTCGCGAGTAACTATCTTGGTACGACAATACAGTTTCGGAATTTTGAGTCGGATAAAAAGTGCTTGTTATATCTATAGCGTTATACGATGCTTCAGTATAATACGAACGCATCGACACAGCACTTATCGAATTAAACATATTATCAAATGTCGAAATAGTATTAGTAAATTCAGGGCTGTCCGAGAAGCGTATAAAAACAACCAGATTATATAAAGCACTCGAGGTAGATACTTGCAAAGTTGTCTCCTTAGATTTTGCTTGCTTCGGAATTGGTTTGAAATGCTTAATAGTAGGAAATTCTGTTTTATGAAGTTCTTTTATTTTTTTCGGAGAAAATTTCAGATACGGCGTTATTCCGCGACGCTTTAATGCATTATTATTTCCGGCCTTGATATTGGAAGCAATTAATGTATCGCCGGATTTAATTGCATAATAATAGAAGCCGTCGTGCGGATTCTGAATTATTGTATAACCGGCAGAATCATGAAGCCAATTATAATATTCATCGCCACTTGCAAGGCACTCTAAAGTAGTGCCGTCAGGCAAAATAATGGATTGTGGAACATTTTGAAGAGGTGCAGAATACAATGCAACTGCACAAAAAATTACTCCTAAAATCTGCGTGATAATCTTTTTCATCGTATTTTTCCATAAATATATAATCTATGATGCAAAATACGAAAAAGAAATATAAAAAGCAAAAATTATATTATGCGTCCAAACAATTTATCGAATTGTGTCAGACTTAACTCAATTGAAACAGGACGTCCATGCGGACAGCAGTACGGCATTTTGCAATTCAACAAGTCTCTGAATAAGCGGATTGTCTCCTCTTTTGTCATGGTTTTACCTGTTTTTATTGCGGCTTTGCAAGCGTATGAAGCGGCAAGATAATCGCGCTTACTGCTTATTCGAATACGCTGTTCTTCTTCGTATTGCCCTACGATTTCCTTTATCGAAATGGTATCGTGATTATACGCGTCATCAAGTGGCACGGCAAGCATTTCTAAACCGTTATCCAAAAAATTATATTCATAGCCTAATTCGTGAAGTTCAGTATCTATTTCCCTGATAATCGCTAATTCTCCAACAGACAATGTCACAGTTTCCGGAAAAAGTAATTGTTGCGAATTTGCGAACAATTTGTTCATATTCTGCAATATTCTTTCGTATAGTACGCGCTCATGTGCGGCATGTTGATCGAAAATCAACACTCCGTCCGGAACTTCAATCAGAAGATATTTGTTATGAATTTGAAAGAAACTGAAATTTAGCTCGTCGTTAATAAATTGGCGTAGCAGGTCAATTTCCTTATTGTGTGGTAAATTGTCCTTGTCAAAAGCCGTATCGGAGGTGGCGTCTGCAATAATATTTGTCTCACTACGAGTTTCCGTACCGGCAATCGGTTTTAGCAAATCAACATTAAAATTTAGTGGTGCCGGTGCCTTATATACCTGCGGATTGTGGTAACTTGAATAATTTCCGGGATACTTCTTCGGTTCGAACTGCTGTTTTTTATCGATTATCTCGCCGGTTGATTTATTTACAAGCAACACATTTCTGTCGCGGGTTTCTTCATCATTCACTACTACACGTTCAAACGGCGAAACCGCCGCAATTGCCTCTAAGACAGTATCATGTACAATGTTATTGTCGGCAAGTGTTTGAGAAATAACTTTATTGAGCAGATTGAACATATACTTTTCGTCTTCAAATTTCACTTCATGCTTCTGCGGATGAACATTCACATCATATTGATGTGGATCGAGTTCAATATTGATCACATAAAGCGGTTGCTTACTTTTCTCGAGTAAATGTTCATAAGCCGAATATATCGCGAAACTTAACGATTTGCTCTGGATACTGCGCCCATTTAGAAACAAGTACTGTCCCGACTTCGTCTGCCTGGTAATAGACGGAATTCCAATATAACCCCAAACCCTAATATCGCCTTCTGTATGCTCGACCTGCAACATTGCATCGCATGTTTCCTGCCCCATCAGGTGTTCAATGCGCTCCCGAAGAGTTTGCTGCTTAACATCGAAAATCAGTGTATCGTTATCATAAAATATAAAACGGATATTTGGCTTGGCAAGAGCAAACTTCACCATTGTATCTGAAATATAGCGAAATTCAGTCAGATTTGTACGGAGAAATTTCTTACGTGCCGGAATATTAAAGAATAGATTGCGAACAAAAATCTGCGTTCCACAGTCAATTACGAACGGTTCGATAGTTCCTTCCTTGTTCGGCTCGGCCGAATATTTCCAACCGAGTTCTTCGCCACGCCGAATCGTTCTAATCTCTATATTTGCAACCGATGCTATAGACGCCAAAGCCTCTCCACGAAAACCAAAAGTATAAATTGCGTCCAAATCATCGGCAGTATAAACCTTGCTCGTAGCGTGCCGACGGCAAGCAAGACTTAAATCATCGCGAGTCATTCCGACACCGTTATCGACAACATAAATCATTTGCTTGCCGGCATCTTTCACCACGACCATTATCGTGGTTGCTTGTGCATCGAAAGCATTTTCAATCAATTCCTTTACGACAGATTCAGGGCGTTGCACAACCTCGCCAGCCGCAATCTGGTTGGCAATAAATTCAGGCAATAACTGAATATGTCTCGGCTCTTTCATCGTTATATTATAAGTAACGCATCACCATAGCAGTGAAAGCGATAATTCTCTTTTACTGCTTTTTTATATGCCTTGAAAAGTAATTCTTTACCAGCAAAAGCCGAACTCATCAAAAGTGCAGGCGAACCCGGTTGATGAAAGTTCGTGATAAAACGTGTTGCGATCTTAAATTCGTATGGAGGATAAATGAATTTATCCGTCCAGCCACGGTTTGGCTTTACAGCACCGGAAGTCAATACTGACGACTCCAACGCACGAACCGTTGACGATCCGACAGCATAAACATTCTTCTTTGCCTTAAGAGATTTATTAATCAACTCGGCGGTATCACGCGTGATTTCAAAATGCTCCGAATACATGCGGTGCTTCGTCAAGTCCTCTACTTCTATTTCCTCAAATATTCCCTGACCGATGTTGACATTAATTCTCGCGATCCGGACTCCTTTCGCTTCAAGTGCAGCAAGCAAACCCGGTGTAAAATGTAAGCCTGCACTCGGAGGTGCGATGGAATTGATTTGATTTGGCGACGCAAAAACAGTCTGATAACTGTCTTTGTCAAACTCGGTTGAATCGCGCTTGATATACTCCGGTAAAGGCATCTCACCAAGCTTTTGGATGATTTCGAAAATATCTCCGTTATAGGAGAATTTCACAGTACGTCCGCGGGAAGTAGTATTATCAACAACCTCGCAGTAGAAATCCATTCCGTCGAAATATATCTTGTTACCGATACGAACCTTGCGTGCAGGCTCGACCAGAACGTCCCAGATTCTCTCGTCCACTTTCAATTCCCGAAGAAGCATTACCTCTATTTTTGCGTTCGTTTTTTCCTTTTTTCCGAACATCCGTGCCGGGAAAACCTTCGTTTCATTTAGGACGATACAATCCCCCTTTTGAAACAAATCCACGATGTCTTTAAACACCATGTCTTGCATTTCTCCGGTCTCGCGGTTCAAAACCATTAAATTCGAACTGTCACGAGGATCAACCGGAAACTTAGCAATCGAACTCTTTGGCAAATTATACTTAAACTCTGATAACTTCATCAAACAACCTTTATATGTAAATTTATTTCATGTTTCTTCTTTTATTATGTCGGTTTAGCGTCAAGTGTCGTACAAAACTTTACAATATTGTCTCGTACCGACTTCCGCAGATACCAAAATATCGAATTCGCTCCATAATCTTGAACAAAATGAAGATGCGGAATTTGCTCTGCTTCCTTCGGGGAAATTTCGCATCTTCACCTTACGTGTTTATGCAAGATAACCTGCATTTATTTTTAGAAAAAGAACGACACTATACCGTGCAAGTTACTTTTTCGTCGCTTCGAGCATTATTTCTGTCATGCGTTTCACATAGTCTGCAGGAGAATTCAAACTACCCTCCAACAATAATGCACCGTCATAAAGTTGCCCGACATATTCGCTAACGTTCTTGCCGGACTGCATCATATTATGAAGATTCTTTATGAGCGGGTGTTCCATATTAACTTCGAGAATCTGCTTCGTCTTTGCAAAATTTTTGTCAAACACCTGCATCATTTTCTCCATTTGCGGATCGAGGGAATTTGCCCCGGCAACCAACGTTACCGGCGATTCAACCAAACGATTAGAGACTCTGACATCTTCAACTTTGTCGCCTAAAATGTCTTTAAACGATTTGATTATATCAACTGAAATTTCCTTTGCTTCCGCCGATACTTCAGCATCGTCGGCTTTAATCTCCGCTTTCTCTATTGAGATAAGCGGCTTTTTATCATACTCAAATATATACGGTATTGTAAAATAATCAACCGTGTCGGTCAGATACAATACTTCGAGATCATGTTTGCGATAATATTCCAATTTCGGATTTTCCTCGATTGTGTCGCGACGCTCGCCGAGTAAATAAAATATTTCCTTCTGGTCAGGTTTCATTCTGCCTGCATAAGCACATAGCGACGTTGTCTCGCCCTTCGGCTGTGCAGATGACTCAAACCTCAATAGTTCCAGAATTTTGTCTTTGTTTGTATAGTCACTCGTTACGCCGGTCTTGAACAAACTTCCGAAATTCTTAAAAAACTTATCATATTTTTCTTTGTCCTTCTGAGCCCACTCGTCAAACAGTCCGAGCAACTTTGAGGTTAATACATTTTTAATTTTCGACATTACAGGCGAACTCTGCACAACTTCGCGCGAAACATTTAACGGCAAATCTTCCGTATCGACTACGCCACGAACAAATTTCAGATAGTCCGGCAGAAGTTCCTTGCAGTCATCTTGAATGAAAACTTTTGAAGAATATAATTGTACCGACTTCTCTGCCACATCTTTAAAAAGTGTGTTTGGAGCCGTTGCAGGAATAAACAGCAATGCCTTGAAATTAACATTGCCCTCTATATTTAGTTGCAAATGTCCGAGCGGAGCCTCGAAATCATTCGTAATAAATTTATAAAATTCAGTCAGTTCCTCCGGTTTAACGTCGTCTTTTTTCTTGTGCCAAAGTGCCGAAACCGTATTCACGACTTCGCCATTAACCGAAAGTGGGAAATCGACGAAATTCGAGTACTTCTTTAAGATTCCCTTCACGGTATAATCTTCAAGATACTGTTTGTATTCATCTTTCAATTTGAAGGAAATCTTTGTTCCACGCTCCGTACGTGTTCCTTCCGAAACCGTAAAAGTGCTCTGACCGTCAGATTGCCAGATGTAAGCCTTGCCATCGAGAGCAGAAGAACGTGATTCGACCGTTGCCTCATCCGTAACCATGAAGACGGAGTAAAAACCGACTCCGAACTGACCGATCATATTGGAATCAATCGCCTGTTTTGACTCTTTCATCTGTTCCAAAAATTTCAGCGTACCGCTCGACGCAATCGTTCCAAGACGTCCTACCAAATCATCGTGTGACATTCCGTCACCTGTATCTTCTATGCTGAATAAATTATTCTCTTTATCGAGCGTAATTTTTATATTTAATTCTGATTCAGGCGAGTAAACCGCCTCCTCACTTTGCAGGCGAAACCGCACTTTGTTCAGTGCATCAGACGCATTCGACACCAATTCCCGGATAAAAACCTCAGGATTGGTATAAAGTGAATGAATTATTAGGTGAAGCAATTGCTTCATTTCCGCTTTGAACTCAAATTTGTTCGCGTTTGCATTCATTTCTGCCATTGTCTAAAGTCCAAATATTATTATACAAATTGAATTTTCAATTATTTAAAGACGAAGTATTTGAAAAATATTGCATATATCATATTTGAAACTCAATTTTTTATTGCAATATTACACAGTACATAATACTTTACCACATTTATAGATATAAAGATTTAATTGAACGCCTCGAAAAATGTCATCATCGGTTAATACCAAAGTCGAAATCCTAATATATGTAACTATATTTTTGTTCATTCGTCCTTATGTTGCAATATATTTTTTTTGCTTCGTCTTTTTTTATATTTCAAACAAATAAGGAAAAAACAATGAAAACATTTATGAAAGCAATTTTTATCGCGTTGCCTTTTGCGTTAATGGTCGGTTGTTCGGACGACGACGATAACACAATCGTTCCTCCAACCAATGATTCTTTAGCACTTACACACAATTATTTTGATTATTCGAATGTCTTGGGCGGATCTTTCCGCGAATTTCGCACAGATGTCAATAACGGAGAGGTTGATGGAACAGAGGTTTCCGGAACTTTTAACTATGACAAAGACACTCTGGTAAATGGTAAAACCGCACGTCTATATATTAGAACGGAAAATTCCGGTGATGCCGAATATCGCGAATATTCTTATATGACTTTGGACAGTAACGAATATTATATCAATTCCGGTGCTTTAAACGACATTGTCTACACGATTTCTGCCGGCACAGGACTTCAGATTAATCTCCCGTTTATTCTGCCGGACATGATGATTAAGATTGGCGATCGGAAGAATACTTCATGGACTTCATTTACACAAGATTTTAACAATTTTGAAGTAACGAATTATGCCGGAACTTCAGTTACCGCAAGTGGAAATCTTACTGTAAAAGGGACGCGCGGTCAAGCGGAAATTATTTCGACAGAGACATCGAAAGAGTATTCGCAATATTTTAATATCTTAATCACATTCGACGGTACAATCAGCCTTGACCCTGCAACAAAACGCACCCTGATTGCATATTTCAGTTATAAATTCACCGAGGGCAAGGGTATTACTAAGGTATCTGTTCCGTTCTCGACTTTCGACATTATGACCGGGCTTTCTTATCCGCTCAACGGATTTACGCGCATAATCACTCTAAATAAATAATATTTAACAATAATTTGAATTAAAAAATGAAAAACAGAATTTCGCAATTATTTTTGGCATTTTGCCTATCTATTATTCTGGTTGGTTGTTCGGACGACGACGATAATACAGTCGTTACACCGAACCCTTTGGACACTACGTCTACACCGATTACAAACAACAACTATTGGAGCATGAAAGTCGGAACTTATTGGATTTACGACAATTACGCAGTTAATACTGAAAGTGCCAAGTTTGGCTCACCGACAAGCCAAGACTCCATTATTATCGCAACCTCAGGCACGATTGACAGCAAATCGGCTTATACCGCCACAGTTTATAAAAACGGCAACCTGTCTGAAGGCTATTCCTTCGCTCCGGAAAAGAACGCACTATATGTTACCGCCGATTTCGTAACGCCTGTAATTCAAAATATTCCGTTCGTAAAAGATTATATCACTATTCCGGAATTCGGCTGGCTAAAAATTGCCGACACACAAACTGCTTCATGGGAACTCTTCCCGTCGCCAATCAAAGTCGAAAACATGGCTATCCCATACGAAATAACCGGCGTAACAAATCCGGTACTTAATATGGGCATTCAAGCAATTATTTCACGCAAGAGCACCGGCACGATGGTAAATCCGGTTACCGGAGCAACCGTCAACACACTTACTTTCGAAATTAAGTATGAAATTACCGGTACCGTTTCCGGCACTGTGATGAGCGTTATGCCGATTGAAGCAGAAATCAGTGGTGCTATGTACTCATATATTACTTTCGCCGAGGGTATCGGCTTGGTTGCAAACTACCGTCCGACTCAGACTTTGTCGATTATCGCATCTATCGACAACGCGGCTCTGAAAGTTCTGCTTGGTGGTCAAGAAAGCATTTCTATTTTCGAGGAAGAAGTGGAGGGCGAAGGCTCGTTCCTAATACGCTACAACAACTAATCCATAGTTGTATTAAATCACGGATATTTTTTCCGGAAAGGCGATCTCAACGGTCGCCTTTTTTTATATCCTACCCATTAAAAACAAAAAGACGGAATAAATCCGCCTTTTTGTATTCATCGACTGAATGTGATGCTTATGCTTTGCTGATTGCTTCAACAGGGCAGTTTGCTGCACACTGTGGTTCATCAAAATAGCCTTTGCATTCAACACATTTTGCAGGATCTACTTCGTTGTGTTCGTCGCCTGCGTAAATTGCACCTACCGGGCATTCTGCTTCGCAAGCGCCACAGCTGATACAATCGTCGGAAATTTTCATTGCCATAGTATTTATTCCTTTTATATTACTAAAATATGCTCGCAAAATGCGTGCACATAATTCGCAAAAATAATAAATTATTTCCTGTCTGGCAAATCTTTTTTTGCTTTTTCGAATAATTCATACCAGTCGACATTCGGAGCTAGAAACAAACTTTCCATGTGAGTCGCCAAACTCGGCTGAGGAGCATATAGCGAATACTGCTTGCCGAAAGGAAGTCGAAGCGGAGTATATAGCCATGCCTTTGCAAGCACCTTAAACATAGGAAAATCATTAAACAAATACTTCGGATATATTGTAGGATTAAAGACTCGCTTTTTCGTCATTGCAAGCCAAATGCTTATATCGAAATTTCTATACATATATGTTTTAAAAATCGGATAAGTCCGTCGCAGCGTCTTTTTTGTTGTAAAGAAAGTAAGACAAGTAGCACTTTCGGTTGTCCAATTAATTTTATCGGAAAAAGGCAACGTAGTCTTTCGATAATTGTGCAAATCAACGTCGTAATAGTCCTTGTGATCGTATGGAGTAAGAAAATCAGGATGCGTAGACGAATCTGCAAATTCAAGTAGATCGTCAAAAGCATTGGGCAAATAAAAATAGTCGTCTTCGGCAAAGAAAATATTCTCCGAGAAATTCTGAGAAAGCAGAATATCCATTTGTTTGACGAAAGTTTTTCCGTTGCCGATGCCGGGCGTATCGATAAGTTCTACCGACTGACCAAGATAATTTCTGAAAAGTTGATGATATTCCGCCGGACAATTATCGAGTATAACCCAAATTTTTGTATCTATATTTTTTATTGCCTCCGCGAAAGACTTCAGGCACAATTCTGAAAGCGAGTATTTATTATCCGAGAAAACCGCCGGAGACTTCGACACCCCGGGATAAATTCTATAGGCTATTGCGAGTTTTTTCATTATGATTGTTAGACATTAATTTTTAAAATTCAAAATTACGTTTTTTACGCGAAAATTCAAAGAACATTCGCAAGCAAAACCTACTCCATATCCAATTAATTCTGTAAATGTTTTTAATTTTTCATTCCGGAATATTTGAAAATTACAAAATAATTAATTAATTTTGTAGTCAGCACTTTTACGAAACCAGGTTAGAAAAAGGATAGAAAATTGGAACAAATTCTCGAGTTATTTACTCGGCAAAGCATATCCGGCTCTCTGCTATTTATATTCTTGACGGCGGGAATTGGTGCGATTATCAGTAAAATTAAAATATTTAATGTCAAGATTGGCGTGGCCGGCGTTCTATTTGCAGGCTTGGCGATAGCACATTTTGGCGCAGTCGTAAATGCCGAAATACTTCAGTTTATTCGCGAACTCGGATTATTGTTATTTGTCTATACAATCGGATTAGAAATAGGACCGCGCTTCGTCTCTTCAATGAAAAACAATGGTCTAAAATTAAATTTGCTTTCATTTGCAATTGTTGCATTGGGAGTAATTACCGCACTTGCAGTAAAATACGCATTTAATCTCGATCCTGCAGTTGCAGTGGGAATTCTTTGTGGTGCAGTAACAAACACACCCGGACTCGGTGCGGCCGGACAACTTGCCGGAACAATAGTTCCGCCGATTGACAGCAGTGTTATGGGTATGAGTTACGCGATTGCATATCCGTGCGGAATTATTGGACTAATAGTTACAATGATACTTATCAAACTTATTTTCAAAATCAACCCGGCGGAGGCCGGCTTAGAACATGAAAAATCTCTTGTTAGTATAGATAAGACAATTGAATCAATTCAGATTAAGGTAACGAACTCAAATATTTTCGGAAAAACGGTAAGTGATATAAATTTAAAAACACCGGGACTAATTATTTCGAGAATAAAACGGGGTGAATACGTTTTTCCGGCAACAGAGGCAACTACAATTTCTGAAAGCGATATTATTATCGGAATCTGCGAACACGGCATTATCAGCGAACTTCAAATGTTTATTGGCAAGGTAGAAATTAACGAAAGAGTGCCGATTGAGGGGAATTTGGCAATGAAGGAAGTGCTTGTAACCAAGCGCAAACTTATCGGTCGAACTGTTGGCGAGATTGGAATCTATAGGCGTTATCCGGCAAACCTCACGAGGATTTTCCGCGGAGAATTCGAAATTATTCCAAACATCAATTCAGTAGTCCAATTTGGCGATGTGGTTAGAATTGTAGGTTCTAAGGACGTTCTCGACGAAATCGCTCTCGAATTTGGAAACAGTACTAAAAGACTGGATAAGCCAAACGTTATGCCGATATTTATCGGAATTGTACTGGGCATTATTTTCGGGTCAATGCCAATATACTTTCCCGGATTATCCGTGCCGGCAAAACTCGGTCTGGCGGGCGGTCCGCTTATTGTTGCAATTATACTCGGAAACATCGGGCGAGTCGGACGAATCGACTTCTATGTTACTCGTAGTGCAAATTTAATGTTACGCGAGATTGGAATAGTACTTTTCCTTGCATGTGTGGGATTGCTGTCCGGCGGAGGATTCGTTCAAGCGATAGTAAATGGTGGATATGCGTGGATAGGCTATGGTGCGTTAATTACAGTTCTTCCTATATTTTTAGTTGGGGTGGCTGCACGACTGATGCGAATTAACTATTTGCAGATTTGCGGGCTTCTCGCCGGAGCACTTACTGACCCACCCGCTCTCGAATACGCCAACAGCATAGACTCCTCTCACGCACAAGCACTTACATACGCAACTGTTTATCCATTTACGATGTTATTGCGAATCATAACTGCACAAATTTTTTTGCTATTGCTTATTTAGGAAGACACAATCTCTTTGTCAATAAATCGCAAATATGCCGGTTAAGTTGCTCAATACAATTGAAAATATTTTTATAATCTAATAATTTTACACTATGAAAAAAGCACTAGCCACAATATATTTTGCATTATTTCTGTGCATACTTTTCGCAAGTAGTTCGGCAAATGCTGAATTGTATAACGTCGAAGGAAAGTTTGCCACATTATCCGATTCGGTCAAAATCCACTATAAAGATGTTAAACCGACCAAAGTTGTAGTTGGAAAACACGCACCTGCAATAGTTTTTATTCACGGTTTCGGTTGCGACATGAATGCATGGAGCAAGCAATTCAACTACTTCGAAGGAAGTAACCGTGCTATTTATATAGACTTGCCTGGATATGGCAAAAGTAGCAAACTGTACATTGATTATTCTCTCGACCTCTTTGCAGACGCGGTTAATGCTGTTCTGACCGAAGCACACATTTCCGGTGCAATACTTGTCGGGCACAGTCTTGGTACGCCGGTCGCACGTCAGGTTGTTTTTAGATATCCAAAACTCGCGTCAAAAATAGTTGATGTTGATGGCGTTTATTGTTTTTATCCTGCTGATGCAGAAATGACAGAAGCATATCGGAGTTTTGCCGAAAGCTTTAACACGGATAACATCAAGCAAATGATTGAAGCCTTTGTCGGCTCTCTTTTTACGGAACATTCTCCGCAATCAGTCCGCGACTATGCAGGTAAAATTATGCCGCAAACTCCGAAATATGTCGCTTACAGCACTATGAAGAACCTCATTGACGAAAAATATTGGACAAATGAAATAATCAACATTCCGGCACTTGTTTATGCTTCAAAAAATTCGCAGATTCCACCAAATTACCGCGATATTATGGGCAAACACTATAGTAACATGCAATATTTTGAATTGTTAAACATCGGACACTTCATCATGATGGAGCAAGCAGAAGAGTTTAACAGCAAATTAAAAAATTTCATAAAATAAATGAAAGTGAATTATGGCTTATACATTAAAGTCGGTAACTCTACGCACCAACAATTCAACAGAAGGAATCGAGAGAATCGAAAACCTATGGAAAGACATTGCTAACGCAAAACTTCCGATTTTGTTCGATAGTGAAGGGCAATTTCAGCCGGGTATCTCACCAATTTCAATTTACAGCAACTACGAAGACGAAACTCGCGGTATGTATGATTTAACAATAGAGGGAGTACATGCAGACTTTTTCGCCGAAATGGAACAGAAAGTCGCTGCCGGCAAATATGTTAAGTTCGATGTTGCAAACGATGACCTTGGTGTAGCGACTAAACTTGCATGGCAAAATGTTTGGACAGGCAATCTAAATCGTGCTTTTACACAAGACTACGAGAGCACTGTCCCCGGCGAATACACTTCCGACGGAAAAGCACATTGCTATCTCTATATCGCGATAAATAAATAATGAATACGGTTGATCAAAGTATCGAATTATTTTACGAGGAAAAAGGAGAGAAATCTCCGTTAATATTACTGCATGGAAACGGCGAAAGCCACGAATATTTTGCAGGTCAGGTTGAGGAGTTTTCGAAACATTTCCGTGTAATTGCACTTGATACTCGTGGGCACGGCAAATCGCCTCGTGGAACTGCACCATTTTCGATTGCTCAGTTTGCAGAAGATCTGCACGATTTTATGCTGAAAAAATCAATCTTGCGTGCATCACTTCTCGGTTTTTCGGATGGCGGAAACACTGCACTGACATTTGCACTTAAGTATCCGGAAATGGTTGAGCAACTAATCCTAAACGGAGCTAACCTCTGCCCCGCCGGTGTAAAACGCCGATATCAGATTCCGATCGAAATCGACTATCATTTCTCTAAATTGCTGGGTGGAAAGTCTACCGAAACACTTGCCCTGATGGTTAATGAACCAAACATCCGTCCGGAAGAATTACAGAAAATCAAGTGCAGGACGCTTGTTATAGTAGGTACAAAGGATATGATTACTCCACAACATTCCAAGCTGATTTTCCAAAGCCTGCCGAATGCGGAGTTTGCAGAAATTCGTGGTAGCCATTTCGTAGCACACGAAAATCCTAACGAGTTTAACCGTGCTGTACTGAAATTTCTGGGAAAATAGAATTTCGCAAATATAAATATTTTATTCTGTTAGGGCGACATAATGTCGCCCTTTACATATTATTTAGTCTACTGCCAGGCCACCACCGGACGTTTCTTTATATATACTCGGAAGATCATGTCCGGTAATATTCATTGTGCGAACAATTTTATCGAAAGATACAATATGCCGTCCATCAGAGAGAATCGAAAACGTACTGGCATCGAGGGCACGAGCCGCCGCAAAAGCATTACGCTCTATGCATGGAACCTGCACCAAGCCACAAATCGGATCGCATGTTAAACCAAGGTGATGCTCCAGCCCCATTTCGGCGGCATATTCAATTTGCGGAGTAGATCCACCAAAGGCTTGTGCTGCAGCTCCGGACGCCATCGCACACGCCGCACCAACTTCCCCCTGACATCCTACCTGTGCTCCGGATATCGAGGCATTTTTTTTGATTATATTGCCAATCAAACCGGCAGTTGCCAAAGCACGTAGGATTTTCGAATCTGAGTGATCGAAATCTTTGCTCAGAAGATAAAGCACAGCCGGCAAACATCCGCTTGAACCGCAGGTCGGCGCAGTTACGATTTCGCCACCACACGCATTTTCCTCGCTGACTGCCAACGCATACGAAAAAACAAAACTTCGGCGCTTTAGATTACTGTTATAACTCTGCGCTTTTACATAATACGAAGCAGCTTTGCGCTGCAAATTCAGATTGCCGGGTAGACGTCCTTCAGTGTCGATTCCGCGTTCGATAGAGGCTTTCATTGCCTTCCAGACCTCATTCAGATAGTCATAAATAGCGGAATCCTCGCAGGTGTCTACATATTCCCAAAATGCACGTCCGTTTGCCTTGCACCACCCGAGAATGTCGTTCATGTTCGTCAAATTGTAAATCGGCTGATAGTCAATTGTCGTCGTGCCATCGCTAATGTCTCCACCTCCGATGCTATACATGATTTTCTCGTCAAAGACATTTCCGGCTTCACTAATTGCTTCAAATTTCAATGCATTCGGATGATACGCCAAGAATTCATCCGGTTTCCAGACTATTTCGGTCTGTTTTGGAGCTAATGTTTCGATTACTGCTTTATCCGTTAAGTGCCCCTTGCCGGTCGCCGCGAGCGAACCATATAGCGTTACTCGAAATTTTGCCGCATTTTGATGTGTTAATGCAAATTCTTTCGACGCTGTTTGCGGACCAATTGTGTGGCTGCTGGACGGTCCTTTGCCGATTTTATATATTTTTCTTATGGATTCCATTATTATGCCTCTGTTTTTTTAATCGTATATAGACGTAGAAAAAAATCCTGTAGTGTTTTTCTTTCACAAACAAAATTTGAATTATACATAAAACGTAAAAAAATAGAAAAATTTAAATATTATCCAAATCCTGCAACATTAACAAAATGTTTGTTATTACACAAAGCAAAGTATAATTTTTAATTTTCTTACGAACTATGGCGACAAACAAAGAATGCTTACAGACGCCCGCGTTATGTTCGCGCATGTGCAAATCACTGGTTTTGTCATATTATTTCCGTATATTTGCAGTTTGAAAAATAACAGAAAGCATACAATGGAAATATATAAAGTATCTTTAAAAAAGAATTGCGATACGCGAATAAAATTCGGGCATCTCTGGGCATTCAGTAATGAACTGGCAGAATTGCCGAAACTGCCTGCGGGGACAATCGTTGAACTTTGCGACTTCGCCGGAAAAAGCTACGGCCACGGCTTCTATAATCCTTCGAGCCTGATAAGCGTTCGCCTGCTGAAAACATTTGATGTACCTGATAAAGCACTATTTGTAAAACGAATCGGCGAAGCACGACACCTCCGCGAAGCAGTACTCGGCAATATGACTAGCGAGCGAAGCCAAAGTATTGATATGTGCCGCCTTGTTTTCAGCGAAAGTGATCTTTTGCCGGGCTTGATTATCGATAAATATGGCGATTATTTTGCCGTGCAGATACTGAGTGCCGGAATTGAGGCTATGAAAGCAATCGTAGTCGAAGCTCTGCTCGAAGTATTTCCGAATACAAAAGGAATCATTGAGAAAAATGATACCAAACTACGCGAAATAGAAGGTTTACCAATGACTTCGGACATTCTATTTGGCGAAATTCCGGACACAATTATCTCGCAAGAAAACGGAGTAAAACTCGAACTTTCACTGAAGGACGGGCAAAAAACGGGGTATTTCTTGGATCAGCGGAACAATCGCTATTTCATTCGCTCAATCGCAAAAGATTTATCCGTTCTCGACTGCTACACCAACCAAGGCGGTTTTGCCCTAAACGCCGGCTTAGGCGGTGCCCGTAAACTTGCCGCAATCGACTGCTCTGAAGTTGCACTGAATGCAGTTCGGGCAAATGCGAAATTAAACAACCTCGAAATAGAAACAATAAAAGCAGACGTAGCAGACTATTTAACCAAAGCCGGAGAACGAGGCGAAAAATGGGATATGATAATTCTTGACCCACCTGCATTCGCCAAGAACCGCAAATCTGTACCAAAAGCCAAAGCGGCATACGGAAAAATCAATCGACTGGCAATGAAAATGCTGAACGAAAACGGTTATTTGATTGCATCAAGCTGTTCGCACCATGTTTTCGAAGATGTATTCCGCGAAACAATATACCGCGAAGCCTGCAAAGCCGGCAAACAATTGAAGCAAATCTTCCGCGGCACACAAGCACCCGATCATCCGATTTTATTGAGTCTGCCGGAAACGCAATATTTGAAATTTTTTGTCTTTCAAGTGGTATAAGCAAAAATTCTTAATGGTTAATTATGAATACGGATAAGTATTCTTTTCGGCGTATTTGTTTATACTACGTCTATTTTCTTACAATTTATCATTAGCCATTAAGCACTAATCAATATTTTTTCGTATATTTGCACTTTGAAGATTATGTCTCATAATATGTCATTCAGTATGAAAAAAACGATATTGCTACTTTCTCTCGTGCCCGCATTAATGAGTTTACATGCTACAGATGCACCGAAAGAAGTTTT
>JAQUZU010000007.1:26316-29946 GCA_028691175.1 Candidatus Kapaibacterium sp.
TTGTGTGCCGGCTTGGAAAATCACCTCAAATTAAGCGATAATCTTGCTTTTACGCAGACAATCGGCTGTGAGTACAATCTAAACAGTTTTGTCGGACATGCCTCGTGGAATACATTTGAGCCTTCGTTAGCACTCGGACTACGCTATTCATTCTTCCCTGAAACAGAATCTGAAGTAATTCCCGAAGTCAAAGAAGAACCTGCTCCGGCTCCGGAAGTCATTGCTGAAAAAGTTCCGGATCCGATTATTGATTTTAAATTTGGCAATAACCCGAGCGGAAATTTCGTTATCAATACCGGAAATGAACTTATCGCCACTCAAACTTTGCTTAATGCAGTGTTTTTTGAAACTAACTCCTCAGATTTGCCGAAGTTTTATCAAGTAAATGCGGTAAATGATTTGAACTACAACAACTTAGATGCCATCTCTGCACAAAAATATAACCTCGTCAGAATTGCCGAATTGGTCAAAAACACTCCAAAAGCGAAACTTGTAGTTACCGGTGCAACCTCCGGAATTACAAACGAACCTGCAGGTTTGGAACTTGCCCAGCAGCGAGCATACAAAGTGGCAAACGTTCTCGAATTACTCGGCGTAGATCGCAAAAAGATTGAAATTAAGTGGGAACTCTCCCCTGTCAATCCGTCAAATCAGGAATACATAGAGTGTATCGCGGAAAATCAGCGCGTAGATATTACTCTTAAAGACGCGTTTCTGCAAGAATACATTTCCGAGCAAAAATACGCTGAACTCACCGGCGATATCGAATACTATATCAATATGCAAAATTTCCGCGACCGTTCTATCGGAAATGTTGCATTCTCCGGATTAGACACAAACGTTGCTGCAGGTCGAAATGGCGCGCAACACCTGAAATTCCGCAAAAGAATCGCGAACACAACTTCGAACTTCAATATTGCAGGCAAAATTGAACGCAACGACCGTTCGGCAAGCGACAACTTAACACTTGACCTCCGTACAATAAAGCAAAACATCGAATCTCTGCAGACCAAAAATTTCAAAGCAATTATCCGCTTCGAGTATAACAGCAGCATTCTTAGCGAGGATAACAAAAAATTAATTCGCGAACTAATGCAATCCATTCCGCAGAATGCTACAATCCGTATCCTCGGAAGTGCAGATGCATTAGGCGGAGAAGCCTCAAACAAAGCACTCGAAAAGCAACGTGCGACAGTTGCAGAAAATTTCATTCGCTCTATAAATCGTACTTGTAACATCGAAACCGGCATAAATACGCAAAAGTTCGACGATTCCACCCCGATTGGAAGATTTTTGAACCGCTCGATTATTTTAACAATTGAATAATTGAAATAGTATGTAACGTTACGAAGACTTTTTCGTCTATTGTTTGTCTTCTGTTTTCGAATTATGCAAATAGAACAAAATTCTTGATTTTTAGAATATTTTTTTGTAAATTTGTAGTTTTTAGTGTGTGCAAAATTCTGAAATAGAGACTTATACATAATCAGGAAAGAAACGAATTTGGATTGGCGTATAGACTTGCAAGAATCGGACAAGGAAATTAAAGAGCATTTTGCTTCAATCGGTAAACTTCCGAAGCACATTGCTATAATCATGGACGGCAACGGTCGATGGGCAACCGAACGCAATCAGAACAGAGCGAGCGGACACCGCCAGGGAATTGAAACGGTTCGTAAAATTGTCAAAGCATCTTCTCAGATTGGCATTGAATATTTGACTTTGTATGCGTTTTCGATTGAAAATTGGAAGCGGCCGGCAATGGAAGTAAATATACTGATGTCGCTTTTGGAGCACTATCTAAAAGCGGAATTAGACGAATTGCATGCAAACAATGTACGATTTATGACAATCGGGAAGTCAAGTTCATTACCTAAAGCAATTCAACGACTGCTGATTGATTCCACAGAGAAAACCAAAACCAACACCGGACTTACGCTAAACTTGGCACTAAGTTATTCCGGGCGCTGGGACATTGTTCGTGCAGTTCAGATGCTGGCGCTTGATGTCCGCCGCGGAACATGTTCGCCGGAAGATATTGATGAGAATTTGTTCTCGGAATATCTCTCTACAAAGTCGATTCCCGATCCTGATTTATTAATTCGCACAAGCGGAGAAATGCGCCTAAGCAATTTTTTACTTTGGGAAATGGCGTATTCCGAAATTTACATAACCGATAAATATTGGCCTGAATTTACCAAGGTTGATTTATACGAAGCAATTCTGAATTATCTGACGCGCGAGCGCCGCTTCGGCAAAACCTCCGCACAAGTGCAAGACAATACGCAACAAGTTAATATTTCATATCTACAGAGAGTAATTAATGCTATCAAATTATAAACGCCTCCTGCTGTTTTCGCTTATGGTACTCTTCACCTCCGCGTTCGGCATTTCGGCACAAGTTCAAAAAAATTATGTAATCGCAGGTATCGCTGTAGAAGGAAATAATTTTTCCGATGAATCAACAATTATCACTTTAAGCGGATTGCGTCCGGGCGACAACATTACCCTACCCGGCGACAATAAACTGCAACTTGCCGTGCGAAATTTATGGCAACGAAAGCAATTTTCCGATATAGAAATTAAAATCGACCGAATCACGCCGGTAGGAATATTCTTGATTATCAACGTGAAAGAGTATAATCGATTAAATAAAATTATCCCCGAAGGGAACGATGAAATAGACGATAACGACCTAGCAAAAGCATTTGGAAAAGTCAAAGGCGACATTATTTCACCATGGGATTTATACCTTGCAAAACGCAACATCAAAAAAGAGTATACAGATGACAATTTATTGTTCGCTAAAGTCGAAATCGAAGAAGTTCCGACCGACACAGCTCAATTCTCAAACGTAAAAATCATTGTAAATGAAGGCGTTACATACTATGTAAATGCAATTGAGTTCGAAGGCAATACCCACTATACCGACGATGAGCTTGCCGGCGTTTTCGACGACACACACACCAAGAGTTGGTGGCAATTCTGGCGCTCATCAAAGTTCGATTTGGAAGAATACAAAGCTGACAAGAAATTACTGACAGACTTTTTCCGTCGCGAAGGGTTTATTGACGGAACAATTGTGAAAGATACTATGATTTTCGACGATGAAAATCAGAAAATTAAGTTGCAACTGACCGTAGACGAGGGAACTCAATACTATATTCGCAATATAAAAGTTGAAGGCAACACAGTATTTCCGGAGGATCTGATTCTCAAGCGGGTTGATTTCAAAAACGGCGACGTATATGATCAAGAAAAAATGGATCAAAATATTTCCGTCAATCAAGATTTTAACGATGCACTCTCATTATATAACGACCACGGCTATATGTTTTCGTCAATCGCCAAGGAAGAAAAACGAATCGGCGAAGATAGTCTCGACGTTGTTCTTAAAGTAACTGAAGGATCGCGCGTAAAATTCAGACGCATCGATATAAAAGGAAATTCGAAAACAAAAGATAAAGTAATCCGACGCGAATTATACACTCGTCCGGGCGATTATTTCTCGCGCTCATCGCTTTTGCGAAGCGTTCGTGCTCTGGGTGTGTTAAATTATTTCACACCTGAGTCACTAATGAAATTTGACGTAAATCCGGTAGATGACGAAAATGTAGATATCACCTATCA
>JAQUZU010000008.1:0-2382 GCA_028691175.1 Candidatus Kapaibacterium sp.
AAGTTGATCGTTCAAATATACTTCGACATTATCATTCACACCCAAGAAATTCAGCGACCAAGAGTACTCGCCGAGAATGCTTTTGCCGATATTGATTTTTTTACGATATATGATTTTCTCGCTATTATCGTATGTCATCGGTAGAGAGACTTGTCTCCAGGATTTTTCATCGGAGCTCACTTCCCAATTGCCGTTCAATTCGTTGATTTTTCGGGTGTCCGAGTTAAAAATATGCTTCAGGCGCGTGCCGTCATACCTTACAGACTGCGCTGCAAAGGCGTTCGCACCACCGGCAAAACATGCTAAAAACAGCAGAATTATCAGGATCGTTCCCGACTTGATTTTAGGATTGAAATTCGGCACGATTTGCACCTTGTTTTTTTTCATTTTCGTTCGTCGCAATTTATTAGTTTTTATTGTTTTTCGTTAGAAAAATCTTTCGAAAAAATTCGATTTTAGTATGCAAAATTACGATTTTTTTGTCAATAATTTGTACAATAAGTTGCACACGAGCGAATTTTTTTCGACTATAACTCGGTAATCCCCTTTTTCATTTTCTCAATTACAAACGGATAGCGTTCCACTACGCGATTTCGTTTGATTTTATTGCTCGATTCCGTTACAGTCTTCAGTTGGTCATAGTATTGTCGCAAAATAGGAATCCCGAATTTTTGCTCCAGCGTGAATATGTATTGCATCACCAAATGCAGGCTATCCAGATTTTCGCGACGGGTATTTTGTCGCGCCCGCTCCCACTCCTGCATGATTGTCGTCTCGGCAATATCGCTAATTAACTCTATATTTTCCATATAGTTAGTATATTCCCTATTCTTGAAATTCACGTCCGGACGCAAATTTTGCAAAGTCTTCACCTCGCCGATCTGCTCGAGCGGAACAAACTTTTCGAGCGTTCGCACTAATTTAGATTTTACCACGGGTGCCTGAATTCTTCCACGTACCCAATTCTTATACTGCTTTTCCTCCGCCGTTTTGGCGGAAGTTCTAGCATAAGATATCAGCGGAATATCCGCGCCAACGGCATCATTTTTTATTACCTCGCAGAGATATTTTCCGTCGGAAGTTTTCGCCGCAAAATCCATAATTACCAAGTTCGGCTTTGCCTCGGCAATTTTTGCGAGTGTGTCCGTACCCGTTTCGCTCTCTATTATTTTAATGCGATGCTTCGCCAGAAACAGTTTGATAATGCCGCGTTCGGAGCGTTCCAACAGCGAAATCAGCAGCAACGGCTCGCTGCGTTGAAGTATCGACACGTGACGGACGGTTCTTTTTTCAATTTCAACAAACGGCAGCAGCAGTTCCATCGATTGAGCTTCGTCATATTCTTCATTGCCGAAATTCATTGTCGCATTCATTCCGCGAATAATTTTTATCGCCGACTTCAGTATAAGATTTCTGCGGTCAATATTTCCGGCTTCATTATTTTGCACTTTGCGATATTCATAAATCGAAATACCGCCTGCCGGATTCTCAATTTTTATGTTCAGTGCCGCGAAGTTCGCTCGCGAAACCTTTGCGTCTGTTTCGTAAGAAATATTAAATTTCGCATTTTTTTCATCATTAAACGCCATCATAAGCAGCGTAAAAATCACATAACCAACCTTTTCCGCGTCAAGCAATAAATGCACAGGCGTCTTGCGTTTCAGATCCGTCGTAGTGATTTTAACATCCGCGCCCGTTACGGCACTGAATATTTCTGAAGTCTTTTTCAGAATTGCTCTGATATCTTTAAAAGATTTCTCGAACTCCGCCGCCCCGTAAATCATCGAAATTGCAGTTTCCACGCCGATTAAATAATATCGCAATATGTCGTCAACTTTTTTTATTAAGCCGTCGCTTACTATTTTCTTTTGTGCAAGTCCGAGTATTTCAACGAGTTGCAAGTATTTCGAGTCGTCGGATTCATATTTTTTCTTTTCTTCTCGAAGGAAAACGAGATAGTGCGAACTCGAATCTACAAACATCCGGCAAAATACAACGCCTATCTTTCGCCCGAAATAGATAATTTCATTTTTGGCGGGATGCTGTTCGATTTCACCGAGCGTGGCGATAAAGCGGCGGAACTGCATGTTTGCGATGCCCCGTGTTCCAATCGCTTCCTCGCCGATAAAATCGACGAACGCAGAATTATACGTCGTAATTTTCCGTTCGTTTATATCAAACAAAACGGCCGGAATATCGATTGAATCGATAATCCTTTTAATTTCCGAACGTGTTTCTTTTTCCACCATTTTACATATGGAGATTATTCTCATTTATACATCTATTTATACTAAAATAACATTCTTTTATGAGAATACCGCATAAATTTTTACGTAATTATTTTTGCCCTATTTTTTGAAACTTATTTCCTTTTCGCTCGTC
>JAQUZU010000008.1:2482-15345 GCA_028691175.1 Candidatus Kapaibacterium sp.
TCACCGTTCCTGCATTAAAGAGATTGAAGATGTACAACTTATTCCGAAAAACCTCGAAATTCTTTCTTCCACCGGCTGGAATGATAAAGATGAAGGCACCGAATGGGAGAAAAAGGTTAAAGTAAAGGTTACCGGCAAAAAAGGCGACGCAAGCTTCACAGCTAAACGCGTCTGCTCGAAACAAGGCGGAGAAGACGTCCTGGTACTGAAAATAAAGTAATATAAAATATTTCGGTATATAATCTTTTTAAGCCCGATACTTCATTTTACTGAATATCGGGCTTTATCATTCAAAACAAATGCAGTCAAAAAACGCGAAATATTTCGAGGACATACTCCTTGTAATCGGATTTATTTATCTGATTGTCGGCTTGAATTATGGATTTAACGTCTGCGATGAAGCAAACTCGCCGGTTGGTGCAATGCGGATTCTTGCCGGCGAAGTCCCGTATCGCGACTTTTGGAGCATGCACGCACCGGGGCAATATTACCTTATCGCGGGCTTTTTCTCGCTTGGCGAGATTTTTCGGTCGATTATTGCGATGCGGATTCTCTCGGCTGTCCTTCTTTTTATCACCGCATTTTCGCTGTATAAAACGGCAAAGTTGCTCTACCGTGGCTATTCGCCTATTATGATTTTTGTTTTGGCAATTACTACGGGCGATCTGCTGAATTTTAGCGGACGCGGCATCTTGACTGCCATTATGCTGCTTAGCGGTGGCACATATTTTTTCCTCCACTATCTCGGAAGTCGTTCGAAAATCCGCTTGGCAATCTCCGGTGCACTTTTCGGGCTGACAATTTGTATTAGGCACGACTTCGTGTTATACATTTTTATCATACCCGTTTTGCTGTTTATTATCTCGCATTTTCGGCTTCAAATCGGTAAATTCTTCGGTTATTTGGACGGCGATTTTATGCAGGATTTGCATTTTACGGCATTCGATTTTCTCTTTTTTGCAGTCTGCACACTGATTTTCTGCGCGCCGTTTTATGCTTATGTTTTATCGATTGCGGGCTTCGAGCCTGTGTTTGATCAATTAATTGCCTCGCCGGTCGGAATTTTCACTCAATATCGCTCGCTTTCGTTTCCGATTCCGTTTGCCGGAACGGGACTTTCCGTGCAATGGGGCAAATTCGCATTTTATTTGCCGGCATTTATCGCATTTAGTTATTTCGCAAAGCTATTACAAACACGCAAAGACAGCCCGCCCGCAAGTTTCTTTACGCTGTTTCTTCTCGTTCTCTTGCTCCATACTCAAGCGTGGGTACGCAGCGATTTCGAGCACGCGGAACCGGCTTTGCTCTTTTCGCTTTTGCTCGTGCCGTTTTTGATCAATAGCCTGAAAACCGATAATCGCGTTATTTGCGGATATATTGCGGTTTTGCTCGTGCTGCTTGCTCCGGCATTCTGTATCAAAATGTATCGTGTAGTCGATTCGTATAACATGAAAAGTGGCGAATATATCGCCTCCGAGCGGGCAAAAGGCATTGCAGTTCCGCTTGCAATACAACAGGATTATTCGCGCACAATCAAATATATCTCCGCAAATTCGCAGCCGAATGAACGGATTTTTATCTGCAATCGTCGAAACGACCGCACCACAATGAATGACATGATGCTGTACTTTTTGGCGGACAGGCTACCCGCCACTAAATATCACGAACTGTATCCCGGTGTAACCACAAGAGAAAGCGTGCAGCAAAATATTGCTACAAGCCTCCGCCACAATAAAGTTCGCTTGGTAGTAAAAGTCTCGAATAATTTTTCAGCCGAGCCTAACCTCTCCGCTAAAAGCGAATCTCCGTTTTTGGATACGTATATAAAAGACAATTTCGTTCTATATGACGTCTTTGGCGACTACGCTTTTTATTTCCGGAAAGATTTGTTTGAGAAATAGAAAATCTCTATTCTATAGTTCGCCGCTCATCAGTTTCAACTTCGTATCCGCAAGTTTAACGGCATATTCATAATCGGCAAGCCGCGATTTAGACGACTGCAGTTCGTTGCGTGCTTGGCGAACTTCAACGGCAGTGGTTTCGCCATTCCTGAATCGCTCTAGATTAATCTCGAAATTTTCCTTTGCCATCGTGCCGTTTTCCCTCTCGAGAGCAAGCAGGCTGCGCTGGTTTTCGTAGTCCGAGATCGTATTTTCCAATTCAATGTTGAGCGAGAGCAGGAGTTTGCTTTTCTCGATTTCGGCGTTCTGCACCTCGAGTTGTGCAACATTTGCTTTTCTGTCGTTTTCGCCCGCCGTAAACAGCGGAATCGACAGCGACGCACCGACCTGAGGTCCGTGCGTAAAATTATCGTTTCCGGCATCGCTCGACGTGAAATTCTTCGTCAGGTAATACCCGCCGTTTATCTGAACTGTCGGCATGGAAGCGGTCGAAGTCTCTTGGTACGCGTATCTCGCAATTTCGATTTGCATTTCGATTGCCTTCAGATCGAGGTTTCCGCTGTTCATTTTTTGGAGATATTCCTCGCGATTGATGTTCGGCATATTTTCTGCCGAGCCGGTTTCGACTTCATAGTCGTAATTTCCGTTCACGCCCATATATTCATTTAGTCTTTGCTTCGCGATTTGAATTGAATATAGCACGGTAGTTTCGCTCTGGCGAGCCGTGTTGAGGTCAATTTTTGCAAGCAGCAAGTCGTTTTTTGGTCGGTCGCCGGCGTTAAAGCCTGTTTCGGCAATTTGCACAAGCGTATTATTGTATTCGATTAATTCGCGCGTAGTCTCAAGATTTCGCGTCAGCCTCGCGATTTCGCAATATGCGCCGGTAACATTATAGACTGTCTTCATTACCCGGTTGCGATAATTCAGTTCGCCGAGTGCCTCTATTTCAGCGAGCCGGTCGCGCGTAACGTACATCTTTCCGCCGTCATAAATCGTCCATGCAAGAGCCACTCCTCCGCTAAGCGCGCCGCGGGAAATATTCTTGTCGCCTCCCATGTCGTAGGCATACGTGCCGGAACCTTCAATCGCGGCCGTCGGCAGCAAACCGGCGTTTCCGGGCGTATTGTTCGCCTTGTCGATATCCGCGCTTACACGCGAAATTTGAACGTCGTAGTTATTTTTGAGTGCAGTTTCAATTGCCTCGCT
The DNA here is from genome assembly GCA_028691175.1 of Candidatus Kapaibacterium sp. Lineage (GTDB taxonomy): Bacteria > Bacteroidota > Ignavibacteria > Kapaibacteriales > UBA2268 > CALLXS01. The sequence goes on from JAQUZU010000008.1 coordinate 5,590, forward strand.
TTGCGTCAGAGTTTCGGCATTCAGACTTCCGAATGCGGCAAACAGTGCTATGATCGAATATATTTTCATATTTATAAATCGTAATAATTATATATGCTTAGTGCGATATCGCAATGCAGTTTTCAGTTTTTCCGGAGCGACGCGACGCGGATCCGAGAGATAAATCTCGCGATGCGTGCGGTCAAGTTTAGTGAGTGAATTAGCCTTTGCAAATTCGTCCATAATATCGAAAGTTCTCGTCTCGTCGTCATACGATCCGACATGCAGCATCTGAATGCATTCTCCCTCGTCAATCGTCTCAAATTTGACGATGTCGAGCAGCGGATTCGGCTTTTTGCGTTTCACCATTTCGATTACGAAGTCGGCATATTCATCGCTTACAAAATCCGGCTGACGCATCATCATGTTATATTCGAACGCATCTTTATTCGACAAATCGCATTTGCCGTCACTATCCTCCGCAATATTCCAGACAGACTCCAACGGATATACCGCATATTCTACGAAGCCTTTCGGCGGATTGCCGGATTTCTTGCTCATTTTTATCGTAAAAGACAGCGAATACAATGCCTCAATTCCGAGTGCGTAATCCTCCGAAGTGTTCGGATTGCCCTTGCCCGCGATTGTAAAATATTTCATCGGCGGAATTACGACAATCGCCGGTTTCGCTTTCGGCAGATATATATTTTTCTCTGACTTGCGCCACTCAATTTTTTCTGTTTCTTCCATTATTCACCTTCACTTGCTTCTATTTTATTATGTTGATTGCTGCGAGACATAACCGCATAAAGCGACGGAATCACAAATAAAGTCAGCAATAACGAAAACAGCAAACCGCCAACCACCGCGACACCCAACCCAGTACGGCTGCCGGCTGCGGCACCGAGAGCGAGTGCAATCGGTAAAGTACCGAAAATTGTCGCGAGCGAGGTCATCAAAATCGGGCGAAGTCGTGCACAAGCAGCTTCAAACGCGGCTTTCGCTTTCGGCAAGCCGGTTTCGCGTTTCTGATTTGCAAATTCCACTATCAAAATACCGTTTTTCGTAACTATACCGATCAGCATGATAATACCGATTTCCGAAAATATATTCAGCGTTTCGCCGCAAATTTCAAGCGAAAGTAGTGCGCCGGCAATCGCCAGCGGCACGGTAATCATGATAATAAACGGATCGATAAAACTTTCGAACTGTGCGGCAAGAATCAAATATACAAGCACGAGTGCCAGCAAAAGTGCAAACAGCGTGTTCGAACTGCTCTCCGAAAAGTCGCGTGACTGCCCGGCAAGTGCTGTATCAAATGTTTCGTCTAACAGCGAGTCCGCAATTTGCTTCATCGCCGTGATACCGTCCGAGAGACTGTATCCGTCCGCCAAATCCGCGCTGAAAGTTGCAGATTTATATCTGTTATAATGATATAGCACCGGCGGATTGCTCTTCTCGCTCATTTTAATCAGGTTATCGAGTTGAATCATCGTACCGTTGCTCGCACGAACATACATCGACGAAACGTCGGTCGGCTTCGAGCGATCGGCTTTTGCCACCTGCCCAATGATATAATATTGCTTATTGTTACGCAGGAAATATCCGTAGCGCGTGCCGGAAAATGCGAGCGAAATCGTCTCGGCAATATCTTTTTCGCTTACGCCCAAAGTATTCGCTTTCAGACGGTCAATTTCGATATTTACTTCCGGTTTATTGAATTTCAAATTAACATCGACAATTCGGAAAACCGGATTCGACGATGCCGCCTCGAGGAATTTCGGCGTTACTTCGCGGATTTTCTTGAAATCGAGATTCTGCAAAACAAACTGCACCGGCAATCCGCGCGACATACTGGTCGAGATTGTCGGCTCCTGTGTCGCAAAAATTCTTGCGTCAGGAATACTCGCAAACATTCCCATCATTATGCCGGCAATTTCCATCTGCGTGCGGTCTCGTGTCTCTGCCGGAGTCAGCATCGTACTGATAAAACCTCCGTTGCCGCTTGCTCTCGGGCCGCTACCGTAGCGAGCCATTACGTAGTCTGCTTCAGGGAATTTTTCATATATAATCTGTGCGACACTATCTACAATTTTCTGCGTTTCCGCAAAATCCGTGCCCTCCGGTGCGGTTACCGGCGAGTGAATATAGCCCTGATCCTCCAGCGGAGCAAGTTCAGACTGAATAGTAGTTCCGATTCCGTAAATCATCAGCAGGCAGAGTGCGATCATCGCAACGGACAACCATTTGCGGTTCATGAAGTAATCAAGGCCGCGGCGATATGCGTTCTCTAATGCTATGAAATATTTTTCGGTAGCAATATAAAAATTCGAATGCTTATCATTTTTGCCGGTAAGTTTTATATTCAATACCGGAGTAAGAGTAAGCGAAACCAATGCAGAAATCAATATCGAACTCGCTACCACTACGCCAAACTCGCGGAAAAGTCGACCGGTAAAGCCTTCGAGGAAAATCACCGGCACAAATACTATTGCCAAAGTCAGCGAAGTCGAAACGACGGCAAAGAAAATTTCCCGCGTGCCCTCGATTGCGGCTTTCATGATCGGCATACCTTTTTCTATTCGCTTGAAAATATTTTCCGTTACCACAATACCGTCATCGACCACCAAGCCGGTCGCAAGGACAATTCCGAGCAAAGTCAGCACATTTATCGAAAAACCGAAAATATACATCACGAAGAACGTCCCGATCAGCGAAACCGGAATATCCAACAGCGGGCGGAGTGCAATTTTCCAATTTCGGAAAAAAATAAAAATAATCATCACCACAAGCAAAATCGCAATCGCAAGTGTCTCGACTACGTCCTCGACCGAACGTCGCACATAAACCGAGCGGTCACGCGTTACAATCAAATCCATGCCGTTCGGCAGATTTGTTTTGATTTGCTTGAGGCGTTTGTAAAATTCGTTGGCTATTTCAATATTGTTTGCCCCCGGAAGTGCCATAATTGCCAGAGTAACATTCGGCGTGCCGTTTATTTTGGAGCCGGCTGCCTCGCGTTGCGACGCAATTTCAGCCTCGCCAATATCGGATAATTTAATTAAATTTTCGCCGATTCGCGCGATCGTCATGTTGTTAAAATCTTCTTCGCTATAGAGCCGCCCGGTAGTTTTCACAATCAATTCAGTCGAATTTCCGCGGAGAGTTCCACCCGGCACCTCTACATTTTCCGCATCAAGAGCGGCTTTGACGTCACTGGCGGTTACTCCGTATGCAACCATTTTTTTCGGATCAAGCCACATACGCATCGACGGGCGCATCTGCCCCCAGATCGTAACCGAGCTCACACCCGAAATTGTCTGGAGTTTTTCCATCAGGATATTTTCTGCATAATCGCTCAGTTCGAGTTGATTCATGTTCAAACTGCGGCACGCAAGCATAATAATCGGCTCGTTGTCCGCATCGGCTTTCGTAACAGTCGGCGTCGCGTCCAAATCCTGCGGAAGAGTTCGCGTCGCCTGCGAAACTTTGTCGCGGACATCGTTCGCGGCTTTCTCCAAATCGGAACCGAGTTCGAACTCGACCGTGATTGAACTTGTTCCAACGCTCGATTGCGATGTAATTGATTTTACGCCCTCGACGCCGTTAATTGATTTTTCAAGCGGTTCGGTTATCTGCGACTCGATGATTTCCGAGTTCGCTCCGGTATAAGACGTCCGAACATTGATTACCGGCGGATCTATTGCCGGATAAAGTCGTACTCCGAGAAATTCGAAGCCGACCACTCCAAGCAAAATTATTGCCAAACTGAGAACTATCGCCCCAACAGGACGCTTTATTGATAAATCCGATATTAACATTTTGCCACGCTATTATTTTGCTATCTTATTATATTTAAGGACGTTACCCGGTTTTAGAAACATCAGACCGTTTGTGATTACCGTATCGCCGGCGGCTAATCCGCGGACAATTTCGATTTCGGCTTCGGTTCGCAATCCGGTTTTTACACGCTTGAGATATACGCGCCCGTTGCGGGCGATAATCAAACTTTTACCGATTTCGTCCGGAATAATCGCCTTAGTCGGTACCATCAGGGCATCGTAATTTTCGCCAAGATTTAATTTTACGGTTGCATACGCCCCCGGCAGCAGTTCGCTTGCCGTTCCGGACACCATTGCACGAACTTTCAAATTTCGCGACGCATTGTCGATGCCGCGTTCAGTAGCGAAAACTTTCGCCGAGTAAACTCGCTCCGGCGCATTGTTCAAATAGAACGAAACCGACTGCCCCGACCGGACTTTATTGCTATAGCGCTCCGGGACCGCAAAATCCAATTTCAGCGAGCCTGCGCTACGCAGCGTTGCGAGATTCGTATTCGCCGGAATTACCGCACCATTGCTGACTCGGCGAAGACCGATTATGCCGCTAAACGGCGCAAGAACCTCTGTTTTGCGTATTGCCGCAAGCTGCACGTCGATAGACGCTTTGAGCGAAGCAACATCGAGTTCGGACTGCTCATAATCATTCCGGCTGACACCGTTGACTTTCAGTAGTTCCGCACGGCGCTTCAGAATCTGCTCTTTTACCGCGAGTTCGGACTTTAATTTCTTTAATTCCGCCTGCAAATCTCCGTCGAAAAGTTTGACCAAGCGAGTACCTTTGCCGACTGTACCGCCCTCCGGCAGGTGCAGTTCGACTATTCGCCCGGAAATTTCATTTTTGATTTCGACTTCATCAACCGCAAGCAAAGTGCCGAAAATAGAAATTTCGTTGCTCAGAGTTGACGGTTTCACGATCATCGCATCTACGCTCGGTACAGTCTTTACACGTCCGCCCGCTTTGCCTGATTTGGATTTCGGCAGAAATGCATAAACCAGCACCCCGATAATTGCCAAGATCAAGATTATTCGTATAATATTTTTTTTGTTCATTACTTCAATATATAAAGTTGTAAAACTATTCGCGAGGAAACAGGATATAGTATAGGAGTATAAACCTAATACCGCAAAGGGCAAGTTAAATAACTCACCCGATTTATAGATAAAATTTGCTGTTCGACTAATAGCCGAGCGATTTCAGATAATTTTTATTGTTACGCCAATTATCTTTTACTTTGACGTATAATTCAAGATATACCGGCTGTTCAAGATGTTTTTCGATATCGATTCGAGCTTTTTCGCCGATTTGCTTAATTCGCTCCCCACCTTTGCCGACTATGATAATTTTCTGCGATTTGCGCTCGACGAGTACGTCTGCAGAAATATACCATTTGCCGTTGTCTTTTTCGCGAAACTGCGTAATCACGATATCTGATGCGTATGGCAACTCTTCCGAGAGCGAAAGAAAGACTTTCTCGCGAATGATTTCGCTCACGAAAAAGCGTTCGTTCTGCGTGCTGAGTTCTTCCGGATCAAAGAAAAATTCTCCCTCGGGCATGTATTTGCCGAGAGTTGCAAGCAAACTATCGATATACGTTTTATGCAGAGCGGACATAGGAATTATTTCCTCGAAATATCCGGTTTTGCTGTATTCGGCAATAATCGGAAGTGTCGATTTCACGTCTTCGTATAAATCGATTTTGTTTAATATCGCAATAATCGGCTTGCCGGTTTGCTTCGCAAGTTCAAGAAATTCACGCGATTCTTCGTCGATTTCGCCGCCATATTTTTTTACGTCGACCAAGAAAAGAATCGCATCCGCACTTTCGAGTGCAGTATCTACATATTCCATCATCAGCCGCTGCATTTCATATTTCGGGCTGAGAATTCCCGGCGTATCAATAAATACAATCTGCTTTTCGTCATCAGAGTGAATGCCCAAAACCTGCTTGCGAGTAGTCTGCGGTTTCGGGGTTACAATCGAGAGCTTTGTCCCGAGAATAGCATTCATCAGGGTTGATTTTCCGACATTTGGTCTGCCGACAATCGCAATATATCCGGCTTTTGTCATTATTCTGCCTTGTCGGTAGTTGCCGGCTTGTCGAATCTCTTCAATATTCCGTACGGCAATACTACGCAATAGCCGATAATTAAAATCACGGGAGCGACATTTACTGCCCAGAAGTTATTCCAAGTACCGTCCGGTACTGCGGCTTCTTCGGACATTCCGGTCGACATCAACAGATAGCCGACTACGATAATTGCAATCGAAATTGCAATGCAAATTAAATTTTTCTTTCCGAGAGGGAATTCCCACTTTACGTCGGAACCTTTTTTTGCAGTCTGTTGCTGCATCATATTCGGATATTGACTCATTCTATTTTACCTTATTATTTTCGATTTCAGATTTCAAATTTACACAAATCAGTCAAGAAATACAAATTAAATATTTGTTTCTATATTGTTTTCTTTCGAGTTGGCGAGCATATCGAGAATTCTTTCCAAATCATCCGGCGAATAAAATTCTATTTCGATTTTACCGCTTTTTTCATCTTTCGGATTGATTCGGATCTGCGTTCCGAAGATATGCCGCAAAGAATTTTCGCGTGCCTCGAGGACGGTCGCAACCTCCGGCGGAACATTTGCCTTGTCCCACTTCGCCAGACGCGGCTTCTTAGGCAGGCTCGGCGAATCGAGATCGGAGACGAATTTCCCCTCTTCAATGTCGCGAACAAGTTTTTCGGTCGCTCGCACGGACAAGCCTTTGTCCATCACTTCCTGCCACGCAAGCAGCATTTTCTGCGTACTCGATAGTGCAAGCATCGCACGGGCGTGCCCGGTAGAGATTTCGAGATTTCGCAGGCTGTCCTGAATCTTTTCCGGCAGTTTCAGCAGGCGCAGCGAATTTGTAATCGTGCTGCGGTCTTTGCCAACTTTTTTCGCAACTTCTTCCTGCGTCAGATTGCAGTCTTCTATAAGTTGATTATAGCCATTCGCAATTTCAATCGGATTCAAATCGTGGCGCTGGACATTCTCAATCAACGCCATCGCCATCATCTCTACATCTTCCGTAACATTAATTATATGAGCCGGAATTGTGTCAAGCCCCGCGAGAATAGACGCGCGTAGGCGCCGCTCGCCACTAATAAGTTCATAGCCGTTCAGGCTCGGGCGAACAGTAATCGGCTGAATCACGCCGAACTCGAGAATCGAATTTTTCAGGTCTTCGAGTGCATCGGAGTCAAATTCCTTTCGTGGCTGATACGGATTGTGAACTATTTCATTTACTTTGATTTGCGGAGTAGCCGGCTGCGAATTGCCGTCGCTAACCGAAATCGGTGCATCCGAATTGTCCGGACTCGGAGTAAATTTCAGTCCGGTCCCGGAAACTTCGAACGACGAAGTCAGCAACGCGCCAAGTCCCTTGCCAAGTCCGGTATGAGTTTTTTTTGTCATTACATTTCTCTTTCCGCTCGTCGATTATTGTTTTGCTATTTTATTTTTCGCGATAAGTTCCTGTGCGAGATCGAGATAATTTTTCGCTCCCACGCTCAATGCGTCATACAAAATTACCGGCTTGCCAAAACTCGGAGCCTCCGATATTCTGACATTTCTGTTTATCAGTGTCTTAAATGCTTTATTTCCAAAGTGTTTACGTACTTCGTCGACTACTTGGTTCGAGAGCCGCAAGCGCGAATCATACATCGTCAGCAGCACGCCCTCGATATCGAGATCCGGATTTAGGCGATACCGCACAATCGAAATTGTATTCAATAACTGCCCCAATCCCTCCAAGGCGTAATACTCGCACTGCACCGGAATCAGCACCGAATCGGCAGCAGTCAGCGCATTCAAAGTCAGCAAGCCGAGCGACGGCGGGCAGTCGATAATTATAAAATCATAGTCGTTTTTTACTTTGTTAATCGCATATTTCAGTACAGATTCGCGATTATCGGTCGAAACCATTTCGATTTCCGCACCGACAAGATTGATATGCGAAGGCAGCAAAGTCAGGTTCGGCATCTCGGTTTGAACAGCCGCATCTTTAATTTCAAGCCCGTTCACGAGAACCTCGTAGACAGTTTTATCGAGATTTCTGCTGTCAATTCCGACACCGCCGGACGTGTTCGCCTGCGGATCAATATCAATAAGCAGGACTTTTAGTTCTGCCGCCGCGAGCGATGCAGCCAGATTTATAGAAGTAGTCGTCTTGCCTACTCCGCCCTTTTGATTTGCTATTGCTATTACTTTTCCCATAATTTTATTTGCTTTGTGCTGCGATATCAATCTTTAATTATTGAAAGACTATTTTATATGTAAAAAATTGTATTGTGCCGTATTATTGTTGAAAACTTGTCTTCAAGTCCGGCGTGCGGGCACATTGCCGCGAGAATATTTTCCGGATTAATTTACTTCGTCCGGATCGATTTTCTCTGCAACGCGTAATTTCGCACTGCGCGAACGCGGATTGCTGAGAATTTCGGCTTCGTCCGGCTCAATCGGCTTCGGGGTCAGAATTTTCAGTTCCGGCATCCGGATAAGTCGCGGAAGCGGTTCGTCGGAATACTTTTTACTCGAAAAATCGCGGAAATTATTTTTTACGATTCTATCTTCCAGCGAATGATAAGAAATAACCACAATTCTCCCGTGCGGAGCAAGAATTGGCACGGCATTTGATAGTATTTTATTCAGTACGCCAAGTTCGTCATTGACTGCGATACGGACGGCTTGGAAAGTACGGGACAGTGCTTTGAAAAGTTGTGTCTGGGGTACGGACTCCTCGACAATCTGTCGAAGGTCAGTCGTACTACGAATAGGAAAAGCGCGACGACGCTGCGAAATTCGTCGCGCTATACTTTTAGCGAAAGGTTCTTCTCCGTATTCACGGAGAAGCCTTTCGATTTGTCTCTCGTCTGCTGTATTAAGCAATTCCTCTGCTGTGATACCGTCGGATGCGAACCTCAGATTGAGCGGACTTTCCGATCGATAACTAAACCCGCGGTGACTATCGTCAAGTTGCCGCGAAGACACGCCAAGGTCGAGAAGAATCCCGTTCACCTTGCCGCGTAGTCTCTCTATGCTGCATGCCTCACTGAAACACTCGTTAAGCAGTATTAGCCTACTGTTTTCCCCTTTAACGAGTTCATCAGCAAATTTACTATGGCAATATTCTATTGCCATAGTGTCTTTGTCGAAGGCTAACAGTCTCCCGTTTTTCCCCAGCCTTCGCAAAATTTCGGAGCTATGACCTCCCCCTCCGAGAGTTCCGTCTACGTAAATGCCGTCTTCGTTTATCGCCAGAAATTCCAGGCATTTGTCTAAAAATACCGGCTTATGATACTCGTAACTTTCTGCGTGCGAGTAATCAATACGCTCTCGGCGGTGTGAACTTTTTTGATTTCTGCGTTTCATCAAAAAATTTTCCCGCATCAGCCGTATATCGGGTAATTAATATCGATACAAAGCCGATGACTATAATGTCATTACTTTTCCGGCAACATCGCCATAAGATTCGTCCTGCGAAGACAAATAAGCCCGGAATTTATCCGGATTCCAAAATTCTATATGGTCTATCATGCCGATTATTGCAACTTGTTTATCTATGCCCGCAAACTCTATCAGTGCTTTCGGCAAAGCAATTCGCTGCTGCGCATCAATCTTTACATCTTCACTCCACATCAATAACACTCGAAGAAAATAGCGATTTTTCTCGTCGTACTGGTTAAGTTGCTCGAACTTTTCCTCGTACTTTTTCCACTCGTCAAAAGGATAAGCCACGATGCATTCATCGACGCCGCGAGTAATCACAAAAGTATCGTTCGCACTCGGCGAAAGAGCTTTGCGCATCTTCGACGGAACGTTTACACGCCCCTTTGCGTCTATCGAATACTGTTCCTGACCCTTGAAAAATGCCATTATCTCGACTAGATATTAATGT
>JAQUZU010000008.1:15445-29935 GCA_028691175.1 Candidatus Kapaibacterium sp.
AACGAAAATGTGCATGTCGTAATCCATGGAGAAAAGATGCCGACAGGTACCCTCGACACAACAAAAGTGAAATCACTCGCCATGATGACGCTGCCCGACGGGCGCGTTCCGATTTTTACGTCGCCGCAGCGAATTGTAGAGCGCGGTTTCGTTAAGGGCGATAACATTCAATATCTGACACTTACCGGACGCGATCTCATCACTTCAAACGCGAATAAAACTTTCGTCATTAATCCGTTCTCGGATTATGCGCGAAACATCACTCCGGACGAAATTCCGCACATTCTCGACGGCACCGCATTATTCGACGCAAGCCGCACGACAAATATCCCGCAAACCGAAAAAGTCGAACTCGGAATGCCGAAAGTCTATCCCGGCGAAGCCCTCAAAGATTTGATAGCGCTGTTCCGCGACTATCCGGAAGTTACCGAAGCCTATATCGCGATAATTCGTCATCCGGGCGTAAATCGCACGCCGAATTATCTTTTCGCTGTTCGCACAGACGAAGAAACATACAGAGAACTTTCCGCCGAAATGGGAATAACAATCGGCAAACACATGCTTAAAACGCAAATTTTCGAAGTTATGCGCCTCGACGGAAAAACTCACTTCGAGCAGTTTTTCGCGAAAGTTCCACCATTCTACAAAATCGGAATGAATTAAAAATTGCAAGTAATAAAAAAGCCCGGCGGGAAAATCTCGTCGGGCTTTTTGTATGAATAGTAACTTTTAGAATTTGTAGCGTGTGTTCAAATCTGTCGGAACCGACTGCACATTCATAAATGCAGTTTTGATTTCTTCAGTATCTACGCAATATGTATCAACAATTTTCTTTGCACCGGCATAGTCGCCTTCGGCTTCTACAGTCAAAACAAGTTTAGCCAATGCCGCAACCTGCTCCATAAATTTATCTTGAACGATTCTGAATTTTCCGTTCTTGAATTCAATTGCACCGTTTTTGCGTAAGAAGTTGAATTGAATATAGTTAGCACCGCCGTGAGCCTCGCCTTTTCCAAATCTCATCGAGCGGAAAAGTCCGGCGAGATAAGTCGCTTCGGCAGTTTTCATATAATCTTTCGGATATACGCCGATTTTAATCAGATATGCGTGGTTATACATGCTTAGGATATCGGCTTTTGTCTCTTCGATTATCGAATATAGGTCTTTCATTCCTGCACGAACAGACAGTTTATCGTTGCCAAATACGAAGCCGCGTCCCAAGGTGTGAGAAATTTCGTGCAAAGTAACGAAACTTGTAAATGCTTCTTTTGCAACATGTTTGTAGTCTTCTTCCGCCATCAGGATTTTAGAAATCGGCAAAACTATTTTGTCGAATTTTGCTTCCATCATGTTTTTGAACATTAGTTTTTTCGCACCTTTTTTCTGTGCTACTATCGGATCGTTCGGCAGTGAAGTCGCAACAGTTTTCGAACCTTGCTGGAAATCGCCTGCGAAGTACGCTACATTTAATATACTCAAGTCGTTGCCCAAGCCGCCGGCAGATTTTCTGATATATTTCTTATCGTACGGCAAATTCTGCTCAAGGGCGTCGATGTGCTGTTTCAGCACTTGGAGTTCTTTCGTAGCCTCTACGTCTTTTACAAGTACGCAGCATTCCCAAGCGGTTTTGTAGTTAAAAAGTCCGTCAAGATAATTCTCGATAGGACCGATTACAGTCTCGATATTTGTGCCGACCATGTCCATCCACGCCATATCACTTTCAAAATAATCATCGGTGCGGAATGCTTTTGCACGCAGGGTGAGGTAGCGTTTCAAATTTTTGTCTTCAGCGTAAGTAGCTGCTTCGTCAAGCAGTTTCGCAATTTCTTCTACTTCCGGATATTCTTTATAGAACGGTACCGCAACAAGTTTATCGCCGTCGCGTTTTACTACCGTGTATTGCGATTTCAGTTCGGCTTCCTGCTCCGGATGTGCCGCAATGTATTTCTCGAATTCTTCCGCGGTCATGTCCTGCGGATAGAAATTTGCAGCTTTGTTTTTTACTTTCGGACCATTTCCTACAAAACGTTCGTTATCTTGCAAAACTTCGTACGGACCATAGTTAATATTTACGAATTTAACAAGGTCGAGCGCATACGGAGTGCCGAGTTTAGCCAATGAATCACGTACAGCAATAGCGTCCGGCGACGATTGCTTCCAGAAAATGTTATCTGCAAGTCTCGCTGCTTTGCAGAGCAACTCTACAATTTTTTTCTCTTTTTCAGTTAAGTTCGAGAGATCTGCAGAAATTTCCACATCGGCAAACGCCGCTAATTTTTCTTTGATCATTTTCACTTCTTCAGGCTCTGTATTTTGCACTTGTGCCTCCTGCGGTTGTTTGTTGCATGCAACCAAAGATGCCACCAAAGCACCCGACAATAAAATTTTCGACAAATATTTCATCTGATTTACCTTTATATTATAAGATTATTATCAATTTCAAACAGCAAAATTACAAAAACTTTCCGTATTTAAAAGCATAATATTTCGCAACGCTATAAATCGGCAACTTTGCGGAATGCCGCAGCCGCCTCTTCGTACGTAATTTTCCGTCCTGCGATTTCCGTTGCGGTAACGCTGTGGCGGCGAGTCCATTCTTTCAGCGACTCGCGTTTATCGTCGGTGCTTCCGGCGATGATGTCCGCTAATTGATCGTGTCCGGAATCGAGCAAAATTGAGCCGTGCTGCAGCAAAGTCGAGCCAAAAGCACGCTGTGCAGATCCGATAAGTTTTTTGCCGTTGCTTTCGATTTCCCAGCGGGCAGACGAGGCAAAGCACGCCACCGAACGCTCTTCGCTACGATACATGTTCCGAAAATCCGGCTGCGATTTCTGGAAGCCGACTTCTTTCAAGCCGAGTTCGTGCAGTGCCGAAAGCAGAAAAATATGAATGTCGCGATATAAATCCTGTGGCGAAATGCCGGGCGGCATTCCGCAGACAACCGAATAAGTAATTTCATCCGCGTGCAAAACCGCTCGACCGCCGGTCGGTCGCCGGACAATTTCGATGCCGCGGGCTTCGCAGCGTTCGCGGTCAATATCGCTTTCTTTCTGATTAAATCCGAGCGAAACGCACCACGGTTTCCAGCCGTAAATCCGAAACATCGGCTTCGCGTTGCCGGCGTGAAACGCGTCCTTTCGCTCTATGTCGAAGCGCATATTTTCCTCGCCGTTACTAAATCCGGAATCGATAAAATCGAAGTCCGTCCCAAGAAACTTCACCAAATCGCTATTCATCGCGCAATTCCAATTTGCATATTGATTCTACATGATACGTATGCGGGAAAAGATCTACCGGCACAAGTTCGGTTATTTTGTAAATATCTTTCAGCATCTCGAGATCGCGGGCTTGCGTAGTCGGATTGCACGACACATAGACAAATCGCTTCGGAGCAAGAGTATGAATATGATCGACCACATTTTTGTGCATGCCGGCACGCGGCGGATCGACAATGATAATATCCGGCTTCGGCAGCGAGTTTATCATCTCCGGCAACTGCTTTTTGTGCAGATCCTCGCAATAGAAATGCGCGTTTTTGATACCGTTTCGCTTTGCGTTGTCGCGAGCATCCGCGACGGCGGATTCTATAAGTTCAATGCCGTAAATATTCGAGCATTTCCGCGAAGCAGGCAGGGTAATCGAGCCCGCACCGCAGTACAAATCCCAGACTACATCATCTTTTTTGATGTCCGCAAATTCGAGAATTTTCGAAATAAATGCGTTCAACTGCGACGAATTAGTCTGAAAAAACGACTCCGGCGAGATGCGGTAATCGATGTCAAGAATTTTCTCGTTGATATATCCGGTGCCCTTAATCAAATTTGTTTCCTGAATATCTACCGGCGAGTTTGTCGCGTTAATACCGTGCAAAAGCGTGTCTTTTTCGGTGAAATTATCTGCAAATTTCGTGCGATAATACTCCATAAACGCAAGTTCCTCCGGCGATTCCGGACGGTTAGTTACGAGCATCGCCATAACCTGATTATTCGAATAAGAATAGCGCAGGAGGAAATTCCGCAAAAATCCCTCGTGCTTAACGTGATTATACGCAGTCGTGCCGGACTTCTCGGCGGCAGATTTCAGAATTGCAAAAAGTTCGTTCGCACGCTCGTGCTGGAGTCTGCATTTATCGATGTCGAGAACTTTATCAAAACGCCCCGGCGCGTGAAGTCCGAACGCAAAATGTTTGTCGGCAATTTCATCTTCGCCGAGCGCGATTTCTGCTTTCGTGAGCCAGCGCGACGCAGAAAACGAAAATTCCATTTTGTTTCGATAATTCAACGGATGCGGTGCGGCAAGCGGCTCGTCAATTTGCGAGACTTCGAGTTTTCCGATGCGGATCAGCGAATCAAGCACAATTTGCTTTTTTTGTGCTACCTGCTCTGCATAATCGACATTCTGCCAGGAGCAACCGCCGCAATTTCCGAAATACGGGCATTCCGGCGTGCGTTCTTTCGGGCTGTGCTCGAGGGTTTCCTCGATTAACGCCTCGGCATAGCTGTTCTTTTTTCGCGTAATTCGTGCCCTGACTTTGCTCTGCGGCACTCCGTATTTCGTAAAGATTGCCATTCCGTCAAGTCTGCTGACGGAATTTCCGCCGCACGCCAGCGAGTCAATCTCTAACTCTACCAAATCATTTTTCTTCATGCCGTCTTCTTTTAATTATGCGAAAATTTTAATATTGTTATTCTTTTTGATCGCAAGGTCAAGAACCTGGTGCGTCTTTTTCATAATGCTGTCAACCGAGTCGTTGTCGCCTAATTGTGCGATTCCTCCGCTCAGTGTAATCGAGAATTTCTTTTTGCCTACGTTGATTATTCTGCCGGCAACCTGCGAGCGAATTCGCTCCGCCCAAAGTTGTGCTTCGGTAAGTCTCATGCCGGAAAGTACTATATAAAAGATATTGTCCTCGCCCTTACCGAACAGATCATACGGCTTTACTTCCGTGCGGAACTGTTCGAGAACGTTGCTTAGAACCGCGTTGTATTCCTGCGGATGTTCTTCCGGATTTATCGATACGTAGTGATCTAATTTAAAAGCACATACGCACATCGGAATCGCAAATTTATTATGACGCTCAACCTCTTCATATATACGCTGAGCAAAACCGTTCAGGCTCAATATTCCGCTATACGGATCTATAAGTGCCGTATTTTCAAGTACTTGCTTAATATGCAACTGTTCGAGTATCATTCCGATATGCTCGCCGAGGGTGTTCAGGATATTGACATCGTAGTTGGTTACGTGTGCTTGAGATTTTCCGGTTATAAACAGCGCACCATAGACGGTATCGGTCGAAATAATCGGCGAGGAAACGAAATATCCCTTCGAAAGTTTGTCCTCCGATTTATGCACGCAGACCGGCGAATTCGGCTTAATCGGCAGGTCGAGAGTTACTCCGCGACGCAGTGTTTCGCCGATAATCGAGAAATCGAGATCAATTTCCGAGCCGACAAGATTAGTATCCGAAACCGTATTATCGAATGCCAGCACGCGCCATTCGCCGGTGGCACCATCGAAGCAGACCATACCGAGATTCAGATAGTCGAAAATATCTTTGCACGAGGTGATAAACGCATCTGCAATCGTCTCGAGCGACGAACCGCTCGTTGCAATCAGGTCGCGAATTTCTGCAATTACTTTCAAAACGCGTGCCGCCTGTTGCAGTTCATATTTTTCGGTAAAGTTCATTACCAACGAGCCGATTATCTTCGTGAAGTGCCCGAAAAAGCCGACCGTAAAATTATCAAATGCATCTTCAGTGGTGGAATCTGCACAAAGCACGCCGAGCACGGAATTTTTGTAATAAATCGGCAGGCCGATAAACGCAACACTTCCGACCGGACGCTTGTAATACGGCAAGAGATCGAGTTCGGCCGACGGTGAAATATCCGTTAAAATCTCCGCTTTGCCGCTCTGGGCAATTCGGCTGACGACGTTGTCGGACATCGGAATTTTCGGAATATCGATTATCGCGTCCGGAACATCGGTTACGAAGGTCTCGAGCAACAAATTCTTTCTGCCGGTATTGACGATAAAGAATGCAATCGTCGTCGTGCTCGTCATCGAGCGAATCGCCAGCATCGCGCGCGAAACAAACGTTGCGAACTCGTCGCGCGGCTCCTGTGTAGCAATCGTTTCGTCCACTAAAATCGAATCCGGCACTTCGACAACATTTGCGTGATAAGCCTGTTTTTCCGGTTCCGGTTCAGCCGGTTTTGGTGCCGGTTTCAGTGGAATTTGCAGGTCGGATTTTACCGATTCGGCAATTTCTTTATACGATTTATCCGGAGCGGCATCTTGCTGCGTAAATTCCGGTGTTGCAAATAAATCTATATGTGCGTTTTCGAGTGCAGTTTTAACTTCTTCCACCTTAGAAACCGCAGAAGGCTTGGTTTCCGTTTTTACTTCCGGAGTAATTTCAACTTCGGGAGAAACTTCGGGTTTTGTTTCGGGTATTGCTTCAGATTTCGGAGCAGAAACCGTTTCAGCCGGCTTCGCATGTATTTTTGCTTTCGGTAGTGATTCCGCCCTGTTTTCGGCAGCCGGAGTATCCGCATTTTTCTTTTTGCGAATTACCTTAAATCCCTCCTCGCCGTTCGAGAAATCTTTTGGTTGTACAGATACTTTGATCGGCTCCTCTTTCGGTGCAGGCTCTTTCGAATGCGAAACTTTGTCGTAGTCGTTATTCAGCGATGTATCCAAATCTTCGAATATTTGTCGGCTTGCCTGAGTCGATTTTGAATGTGTAATTTTCAGATCCGGTGCCGTGCCGCTCCGCTTGAACATTTTCGAATCTATCATGTCCTTAACGCGCTGCGAAATCAGCATAAATAGTGCTACCACGCCGAGTACGGACACGGAAATTCCGATCAGTCGCACTTCGATCTGATCTACGAAAATTGAAATAACCAAACCGACAATTATAACGACAGCGGCAATACAATCCGTCGGCGTAATTACTTTGCTGAATTCAATTTTAGATTTTTTCATTTAGAGATTTATTTCCTCTTGCGGCAAGTATGTTTCTTATGCGTATGCTTAAATTTTGTATTACGCTACAATATCTGTAAGTAGCGAAATTAGCGATTTTTTGCCACAAAAAAAAGTTTATTTTGTCATATAAACTAATTTTTTCGCACGTAAACGAAATCAACCCGCGAGGTTCGCCCGCAGGTTGATTTTATCGAGAAAATTCACTCTATTTTTTCTTTTTCTTTTTGTCTTTAGTCGGGGTATTCCACTGAAGTTTGTAGTAATCCGGGCGCTCTTCGACTACTCTCTTGTAATAATCGTTGCCGTAATATGCACTCTTCGGGTGGCGTCCGCCCTCTACATTTACATCATTGATATAATAATCGTTATATTTTACTACCAGGTATTCCCAGAGTTTTTTCCAGCGGGCAACTGTTTGCTCGGATTGTCCGACCGAATAGTCTGTCAGATATTCAAGCGCAGCGTCGCGATCGGTTGCGAGCAGTGCAGCTGCAGCATTTTCGACTGCTTTCTGCGAATTGAAATATTTATTTTCAATTTCGCTCTGAACTTTCAGAATATCGTCTTTCATAATCGAATATCTGCTGTATGCCATATTTGCCACGAGATTGAAAACCCAGAAACCGCTGTCGAACGAAAACTCGCTGATAGAGGCAGTCGTAAATGTTTCCGGTACGCGCTTGATATTTACGTAAAGCGGATTATAAACAGTAAAGAAACTGTCGTCCGGACCATACCAGAAGACTCCGCCAACCTCGCGCGGCAAGTAGCCGCGGGCTTGAGTACAGAATGCAAATGCAGTCTGCTGAGTTGCAACCGGACGCTCCCATTCATATTTGTTAACTGTATCGCCCGGAACCTGCCAGCCGAGCGGTTTCCAGCGGTACGGCGAACCGTAAGGTCCGGAACCTACGCCGGTTGTCATATCGAATTCTGTACCTTCGAAGTGGTCGCGCATTACTGCCATCACGTCATGAACATTCATTTTTTTGTCCGGCTTGATAAATAACGGATAAGGCTCTGCACCTTTGACAGCACGCCAGTAGTCCGGCGAAAGTTTCAGCGACGGAGCGGCACGGTTAAACATCGCCCATACGCGGCTTTCGCAAGCGAACAGCCCGCTGACATCAGAATCGGTAACCGGATTATATGCGTCGGCAAATTTAAATTCGCCGTCTTTTGCAGGATTATAATATTTATGAGCAATCGCAACGTCAATAACGTCCGGTGCATATATACAGTTTTCAGGATCGTTTTTGATAATTTCTCTGATACGCGATTGATTTGCGTGAGCAGATACATAGCCGTCCGGGATTCTGCGGGCAACCCATACGGCGCCTTTGTTCCCGGGACCTTTGCCGATTAAATCCATCACCCAGGCTTCTTCTGCATCAGCAATAGAGAACGACTCGCCGGTCGAATAATATCCGTATTCCGCTACGAGGTCGGTCATCACTTTGATTGCCTCGCGAGCCGTCTTTGAGCGCTCGAGCGCAATATAAATCAAACTGCCATAGTCGATAATTCCGGTTGTATCCTGCAGTTCTTCGCGTCCGGTAAAAGTTGTTTCGCCGATCGCCACCTGATATTCGTTCATATTGCCGACTACCTGGTAAGTATGCGGTACTTGCTTGATTTTTCCGAGGAATTTTCCGCTATCCCACTCATATACGTCGCGCATGGCTCCGGCGGGATAATCCTTTGCAGGTGTAAAACGCAGCGGTTCCATAAATCCGCCGGCATCTGCGTTATAAGTTACCATGACGGAACCGTCTGCGGAAGCGCCTTTCGTAACAATAAAGTTGGTGCAGGCATCGAGTTGCGTCTGAAATAAAGTCGAAACCGACAATACCAGCGCGGGTAATAATTTGCGTATTTTCATTGTTCCTTTCCGAAATAATTTTTGCTTAATATTTTACAAAATAGTTGTGCAAGTTAGCAAATTTTCCGCACATAGCCAAAGCATTTCGCCGTGAACAACAAAATAATCCCTGCCCGCATATATCTGCAAGCAGGGAGCAAGTAGTAATGTGATTTTATGATTAGTTGATTGGAAGAACAGAGACAATACGTCTGTCGTTTCTTCCGCGAGAAAATTTCACCGATCCTTCGATAAGTGCAAAGATTGTATAATCAGTGCCCAAACCAACGCCTTCGCCCGGGTGGAATTTAGTTCCGCATTGACGAACAAGGATATTTCCGGCTTTTACAACTTCGCCGCCGAATCTTTTAACGCCTCTTCTTTGACCATTGGAGTCGCGACCGTTACGGGACGACCCACCACCTTTTTTATGAGCCATTGTAAGTTCCTTTTATTTTTAATTAGTATAATTCTTATAAGTTGATACCGGTAATTTCAATCTTCGAATAGTCTTGCTTGTGACCATTCAATTTTCTAAAGCCTTTGCGGCGAATTTTCTTGAAGACGATTACTTTATCAAATCTACCGTGAGCCAATACTTTTGCTGAAACGGTGCCCGAAATATAAGGCTTACCGATATTCAAATCATCGCCGTTGGCTGAACCGAGCAATAATTTGTCAAATGTTACAGTTTCGCCGATGTTCTTATCCAAGAAAGGCACTCTGATAATATCATTCTGATGTACCTCTACCTGGGTTCCGGCTATTTCTACTAATGCATACATAATTGTTTTTACCGTATATATTATTTGTTATTACAATTTATCGTTATCAAATACTCTTCAAGCGCAACATAAACGTTGCACAATAAGAGAATGCAAATTAACACTTTTTCTCGAAATCACCAAACAATTATTTCGCAAAAGTCGAAATATTTCAATTATTTGCGAAAATTTGAGCCAAAAAGTCCCGCTTTTGCTCGATTTTTTAAAGGGCGACCCGGCGGATCGCCCCTAATTTGTTCATATTAATTTTCCGGTTAATTTCGCTTCGGCAAAATCTAATCGTCATTAAAAATCACATTCTACTCGTTATCGAGCATATCGTTGAAGCGTCTGTCTTCGCGTTTGCTACGGTCGGCTTTGTGATAAGCGTATGATGCAATAATCGGGAAAATAACGGTTACTTCGCCGTAAACCATCTGCTCGTAGGTAAGTTTTACCTTGCCCCAAGTGTGGGCTTCTTTCAGAGTAGAGCCGGAGAGAGCACCGTCGCGCTCGTCTGCAACCGTAATCTGAATTGCATATTTGTGCATTTTAACGTCTTCGGTCAGCATTTCTGCAGCAACTACGATATCTTGCGTAAAGTTTTTCGGAACACCACCGGAAAGCATAAAGATACCGGTTTCGTCGCTTTGGAGTTTGATTTTCGTAAGTTCTAGGAAGTCTTTTGCTGAATCGATAGAAACGACCGGCTTGCCTGCATTTTTAAACTGATGACTTACAAAGCCGAAGCCTGCAGAACAGTCGGAAAATGCCGGAACAAAAATAGGAATTCCCATTTCGTATGCTGTGCGGACGATTGAGTCTTCGCCTTTTTCGTTTAGAACGAGCCATTTGCCCATTTCTTCGATAAACTCGCGAGAGCTGTACGGACGCGGTTCGAGCGAATTGCAGAGTTCTTCGATAGTTTCATCGCAGACGCGAAGTTCTTCTTCGTCGATGTATGTATCATAGATTCTGTCGATCATCAATTCCTGAAGTTCGTGGTTATCTACAAACGGACTGCCCTGATAGTGACGGAAACCGAGACCTTCGAAGAAATCCTGATCGACGATGTTTGCACCGTTCGAGACAATACAGTCAATCATTCTGTTTTTCATCAGGTCTACGATAATTTTCCTCATTCCGGCGCTTACAAGCGAGCCTGCGATAGTCAGAATATTAGTGCAACCTTTTTCCTCAATCATCATGCGATAGATATCGGCGGCACGATAAAGTGTTCTTGCTGAAAACGCGGTCTTGCCCATTGCTTCGACCATATCAACAGTGTTGAATTTAGTTATGTCGATATGCTCGACCATCTGATTTTTGTCAAGATACTGTTCTTTAGTTGCCAATTTATTTTCTCCGATTAAAAATTTGAAAAACATTAAAATTTACCTGAAACGGTTTATAAAAGACGTAACATTATTTTTTCTATTGTAATAATTGCAAAAATAATTCCGCATATTCCGCCCACGCAATATTTCTGCATATTCAACGTCTATAATAAAATATGTTTTGAAAGGATAATTTATGATAAACGATAAATATTGCGAACTCAGTACCGAACGCCTCACGCTCGGCAGATTTACCGCGGACGACATCGCGGATGTTTATTCAATGGTAAAAGAAGAATCTTTGCTGAAAAACTGCATGATGCCATATCCATATACAAAGCGAACCGCAAGCAAATGGATAACCAAGCAGCCGGCGGATATCGAGAAAAACCGCGAATACGTTTGGGC
This sequence comes from Candidatus Kapaibacterium sp., assembly GCA_028691175.1. GTDB lineage: Bacteria > Bacteroidota > Ignavibacteria > Kapaibacteriales > UBA2268 > CALLXS01. Next base: position 26,812 of record JAQUZU010000008.1, read on the forward strand.
GGTTCGCCGAAGCGAAGACCGCAAACTCATCGGCGCAATCGGCTTGATAATTAATGCGGGCGATAATTCCGCCGAAATCGGATTTTGGCTCGGCAAAGAATTCCGTAACCAAAAATTCGGGCGTGAAATGGTAAAGGAAATCGCAAAATTCGCGTTTGAAACCCTCGAACTGAACAAAATATGGGCGAAAGTATTTACCGATAATTATTCGTCGTCGTATATCCTGGACCTCAACGGATTCCAGCCCGAAGGAAAACTGCGCAAACACGTTTTCCAGCCGTACCTCAATAAATATCGCGACATCATTTTGTACGGATTTATTAACGACGACTACCGAAAAAGAAATCCGAAGCAAGCCGAATGCGACTCAAAGAATTAATCTACGTCTCAAATCTGCTCGCATCCGAAATCAAACACGGGCGATTTTACCGCATCATCAAAATGTCGGCCGTCGTCGGCGTGGCAATCGGAACGATGGCTCTGCTGATTTCAATGGCGATTTTGCAGGGATTCGAAGACAAAATGCGCGAAAACGCAACTAAATTCACCTCGCAAATCAAAGTCGAAACATATAAAATCAACCGAATTGACGACTACCCGATTATCTGCGAAATTATAAAAGAAAAATTTCCGCATATAACCGCAATCGCTCCGTATCTGCAAAAGGAAGTATTGATCAGCTCAAAGGCGGACATCGACGGCATTATGATGAAATGCATAAATCCGGACATGGAAATCACCGGAATAAGCGATAAAATCATAAGCGGACACGCCCCTAAGCGTAATACAAATCAAGTAGTTATCGGCGAACGCCTCGCGAACAAACTTCGCCTCAATGTCGGCGGAAAAGTAAATGTCTATATGGCGATGAACACCGAAGAGAATTTTCCGGAAGTCGAGAAATTCGAGATAGCCGGAATTTATCGTTCCGGAATGGCGAAATATGACGACATCGTCGTCTATGCCGACCTCGAATACATGCAGAAAATCGTGCGGTTTTCGCCGGATCAATGCACCGGATTAGACATCATGGTCGACAGCCTCGCACACATCGAATCGACCTCGAAAGCACTCGAAAAATTCCTCGATTTTCCGTATATGTGTGCAAACGTATTCGAACTTCACTCTTCAATGTTCGCCTGGATTGACCTGCAAAAAGAGCCGATTCCATTGGTTTTGGCGCTTATCACGATTGTTGCGGCGATGAACATCATCACGATTTTACTCGTCCTGATTGTCGAAAAAGTGCATTCTATCGGTATTTTGCGGGCAATCGGAATGCGAAACCGCGACATTTTGCTTGCAATCGTATCGCGCGGACTGGCAATCGGCACGACCGGCACAATCTGCGGAATTTCGATTTCACTGCTGTTTTGCTATTTGCAGCGAGATTTCGAGATTATCAAACTCAACGGCGAAATATATTTTCTCGACGCTTTGCCGATAAGCATTGTTCCGGAAAATTTCGTGCTCGTTACTGTATTTTCACTCGCAGTGGTCGCCTTGGCAACAATTCTTCCTGCGCTGATTGCCACAAAAGTTACTACAATTAAAGCTCTAAATTTCAACTAATATCATGAAAAATAATCAGATCGATATTTCGCTCGTAATTCCTGCATATAAAGAAGAGAAAATCATCGAGCAGATTCTCGCACACTACGACCGCGAAATTTTGCGCGAATTTAACGCGGAAATAATTCTTTCGGACGGTGGCAGCGACGACCGCACGGTAGAACTCGCCCGCCCGTTCGCGGATAAAATTGCAATTCACACCGAAAAACGCCGCCAGACAATCGCCGAAGGACGCAATGCCGGAGCTGCTCTCGCCGACGGAAAAGCGATAATTTTCATTAATGCGGACACGTATCCGCAGGACGTCCGCGCTTTGCTCGCTTACGTCTCAAAGTGGATCGGCGGCGAACTGCCAAGTTCGAAATTTGCCGCACTCGCTACACGCGTTTACGTCTCGCCGAGCGACAAAAAATTCAGCGACATCATCTTTTATAACTGTTTTAACTCGTATGTCCGTTTCTTGAACGTAATCGGAATGGGAATGTGCCGCGGCGAATGTCAGATTGTCCGGCGAGAAATATTCGAGAAAATCGGCGGTTATAATCCCGACTATGCCGCGGGCGAGGACTTCGATTTGTTTCGCCGCATTGCAAAAATTGCCCGCACAAAATATGTATCGAATATCACGGTTATCGAGTCGCCGCGCCGCTTCCGCGAGCAGGGCTACCTCCGTGTTTTATGGCAATGGTTCAGGAATGCACTCGGCGTAATGATAAAAAAAGAAGCTGCCGACAAAGAATGGACAGCCATCCGCTAAAAAATAATGCCCCATGACCACAGCCACGGGGCAATTTTTTTTAAATCAGTTTTTGCTATTTCGCCAATTGGTTCAGTGCCCGCTCTGCCGCTTTCAGAGTAGGTTCGCCGGAAAGTTTGCTGCCGACTGCCTTTTGCATCCAATATTGCGGAGCAAGGCGTCCCTGCGTGCAGATGCGCTGCATTTCTTCGCCGACATTTTTGCCTACGAACTGCTGTTCCATCTGGAATTGAATTAAATGTCCGATCGGATATGCCGAAAGATACAGCGGATTATCAATCATGTGCGAATAAATTGCAAGAATTGTCTGGTCTTTCACGCCAAAATTTTCTGCGTAATATTTATTCCAAATTTCTTTTGCTATCTTAATCGTTTGATCGCGAAGTTGCTCTTTTGTCGCATTCGGATTTTCATACAGCCATTTCCAAACGTTCATATCGACTAACGAAACGCCCATGATTTCATACGCCGCCCAAAGATTGTCCAGAGCATCATAAGCCTCTTTTTCCGGACCGGCACTGTGAGCACCGAGGAGAATTTTGTCTCGAGTCTGGAAAACGAACGCCCAAGCCTCTGTAAATGCATTCGACGGAACTCCGTGAATCATGTAATAATCTATATCCTGAAGCGAAAGAGTCTGCTCTACGCAATGCCCGAGTTCATGAACCGCAATGTTATATCCTTTATAATCCATACCGGTTTTGCCGATTCTGGTGCGGAGATGTGCATTTTCAGACTTCATTTCTGCGCCCCATGCGTGACCTGCGCCACGTGCCCCATCAACATCGATTCGGG
>JAQUZU010000110.1 GCA_028691175.1 Candidatus Kapaibacterium sp.
TGCTTGTATCTAGTGCAAGCCAGTTGAACTGCATTTGACCGTAACAGAATGCGAGACCGAAAACTGTTCCCCAGAATACTGCGAGAATTCCGATATATGCCCCGCAGAGCAAAAATACTTTGCGTACAGATTTGTCGGATAATCCGATAGCCTTCAGAAGAGAAATATCGTGCTGCTTTTCTATTACCGTCATCGAAAGCGATGCCAGCAGATTAAACAGAGCGATACAAATTATTATCGACAGAATAATGAAAACCAGCAGTCGCTCAAGTTGCATGATATTAAACATGTCGCGGTGAAGTTCGAACCAGGTTGTAATCTTGCTATGCGGAAAATGCAGGGCGAGTGCATCCGCCATTTCTGTGCATTTCGAGAAATCATTCAAACGTATATCATATATAAGATTGTTCTCGCCGGATTTATAGAACAGCATTCTGCCGATTTCGAGCGAAGTAAAAAGCATAGATTCGTCGTATTCTTTGTAATTCGACGAAAAAATTCCGGAAATTATCGCTCTGGTGCCAAAACTCGTATTAAGCGATTTTATCGACGACTCGAGCATGTCCGGCGAACTCAAAAGGATTGTGTCGCCCTCGAGGACAGATAATTTCTCCGCGACACCGACTCCGAGAACTATCCGCGGTAGTGGGCGAGAGGCTAAGTCGAATTTTCCGGCTATGATTCTATTCTGCATTTCGCGAAGAAATGCGTTATCCGAATTCGGTACGGCGTAGACCAAGCCCGCTTGAAACGTGTTGCCGTTTCGTAGAATTGCTTTGCCGGTCTTTATCTGAAAGTAGTTCGAATTAATGGAATTATGCGCTAAAAAATTTTCAAACTTCGCGGTGTCCGCCGGAGCTGAGAGCGTTACCCGAATATGCGGATCAAAATCGGTGAGTTGCTTTGCCGCAAAGTCGCGAAAACCGTTGAAAATCGAAATTACAACAATTAACGCAGCAATTCCGAGCATCATTCCGAGAAAAGAAATAAATGTAATTACCGTAATGAAATTAAATTCGCGCCGAAGACGAAATACATATTTCATCGCAATCAACATCTCGTAATTCTTCGAAGTTAGAGCGAAAAGCGAATAAATTGGATTTAATATGAAATTCGCGACTTTTTTCATTAAATAGTTGCAATAAATAATATATACGAACGTCTTTACGTTCCTAAATGCCGTGCTAATAATAATTTTAAGACGAATATTCAGCCGGTAAATTTGATTTTGAGAAAACTTTGTAAAAAATATAAAACATGAAAACTAAAAAAGATAAAAAAGAAGGCGACGGACTCATTCGGCTGAATAAATACATATCCGATGCCGGATATTGTTCGCGGCGAAAAGCTGATGAACTGATCGCTGCAGGTGTTGTAAAGGTCAATGGCAGAATTATCATCGACCTTGGAACGAAAATCGCTACCGACGCGAACGTTACCGTAAATGGCGATCCGATTTTCTGCACGCAGCACTACAAATATATCGTGTTGAATAAGCCGAAAGATTATATAACGACAACTTCTGATGAACGTGGACGCAAAACAGTGATGGAACTCGTCAATGTGCAGACACGCGTATTCCCGGTCGGGCGTCTTGATCGCAACACTACCGGCGTGCTGTTTTTTACCAATGATGGCGAACTTGCAAACAGACTTATGCATCCGAAATATCATATTGAGCGAATTTATGTCGCCGGTCTGGATAAGCCGATTGACCTGCGGGACGCTCAAAAAATTGCTGAAGGAGTCGAACTCGACGACGGAAAAACTGCGCCGTGCGAGGTCTTTGTAAATCCCAAAGATCACACCGAAGTTACGGTTGCCCTGACCGAAGGCAAAAATCGCGAGGTTCGCAGAATGTTTGAAGCCTTCGGCTATGACGTTAAGAAACTTCATCGCAGATTTTTTGCTAATTTGTCTGTTTCGGGCATGCAGCGCGGAGATTTCCGCTATTTGGAACGCAAGGAAATTCTTGAACTGAAAAAAATTGTCGGTATGCGATAAATTTGTTTGGATATATGAGATAATTTTCTTTATTTTGTAAGTTGAATTAATAAATACTATACGAATGGACATTTTGAAAAACCGCATGAATATTTTTAAACTCATGATGATTCTGCTTGTTTTACCGCTCATGACAATGCAGGCACAGACAGATGAAACTGCGGCACCGCGTTTGCAAAAATCGCAGGCACAATTTGTAAATGTTCCGAAAGAACTACCGACGAGGGTTGAGAAGTTCTTTTCTATTTTACATGAAAACAGCGTTCAAAAGGCATTTGATGCTTTGCTTGAGGGGAGTCTGATGAAAAATAGAGAAGAACAGGTTGCTAAATTGGTCGAACAAACCAAGCAGGCAATTGTTTTATATGGAAAAAGCGAAAACTGCGAGCCGGTAAGTTCGGAAGTTGCATCTCCGTCGCTAATCCGTCTGAGGTATATCGGGCTGAATCAGAATTTTCCGATGAGATGGATATTTACATTTTATAATTCACCTCGTTTCGGCTGGGTGGTAGTAAATGTAAAACTTGACGATATGAGCGAATATTTCTTTACTGACGAATAAAAATTATTAATATAGGAAATTACAGCATGAATAAAATGAAAAGTCTGATTCTTGCCGGAATGATTTGTTTTCTGCCACAAGTTGCATGCAACGCAGAAGGCAACCATAATACGGACAAAGTAGTCGATATTGCACAGAATGCCGCATCTGCAAAAGTTTTTAATATTGCAGATGTTAAAGTAAATAGCGAAAATAAAGCTGCCGATTTCTCTTGGACAGAGAACGGGAAAAACTATACTTTCGCAGAGTATACAAAAGGTAAAGTCGTTTTCTTGAATTTCTGGGGAACATGGTGTCCGCCGTGTAAAGCCGAGATTCCGGATATTATCGAAATTTCAAACGACCTGCAGGGAAAAGATTTTCTTGTAATCGGAATGGCTTCCGAGAGACCAAACACGAAAGATCCTCTAAAGACTGTCTCCGATTTTGCAAGTGATAAAAAGATTCCGTATCACGTCTTTGTCAGCAACAAAGAAATTCGCGATGCATTTGGCGGAATTCCGTTTATTCCAATTACTTTTATCATTGATAAAGACGGAAATATAGTTGAAACTTTGAATGGCATGAAGACAAAAGAGGAATTTATGTCCTCGATAAATAAAGTTCTCAAATAAGACTTTCACGAGGCAAATTTAAAAGCAGATCGGAGTTGCGGTCTGCTTTTTTTTTATGCACTTTCGGATTGGAGTAAACGTAAAAAAAGTCTCGAACTTCTTCGAGACTTTTTCGTGCGGAAGAGGGGATTTGAACCCCTACGCCCATAAGGCACCACCCCCTCAAGATGGCGTGTCTACCAATTTCACCACTCCCGCAGTGTTTCGCACCCTGTCGATTAGTGCGTCATTTGAGGTATTCAAAATTAAGGAATTTCTGATAAAACACCAAATATTTTTACAAAAAAATTGAAAAAAATTACATTTTTATCTGCGTATTCGGCAGTTTTTTTGCAAGATCAATTTTGACTTTTTCTATACTGTCAATGCGTAATCCCGATAAGTCTAATTCTTTCAAACCGTTAAGACTACAAACAAACTCCGGTATCTTGCGCAATTTATTTCCGGCAAGCGAGAGTTTTCGCAAAGATTTTAATTTCGCAAAAGTATTTGGTAGATGCGAAATTTTGTTGTCGGCAAGGTTGAGTATCTCTAAGTTGGTCAAATAGCCAAGAGATGACGGCAGACTGTCGAGTTTATTCCCGCTGAGGTTAAGCGACTTCAGATTTGTCATGTTGTAAATTTCTTCGGCAACACGCTGAACTTTGTTATTGCTCATGTCGAGCATTTTAATCTGCTTTATTGCGGTGATTTCTTTGGGAACTGCGTCGAATTTGTTGTTCGCAAGCTCAAGCGTAGTCAATTCTGAAAATTGCTCGAATCCGCTCGGCAAACGCGAAAGATTCGAACTATTAAGGTTGATATGAAAAACATAGTGCGGTTTCTTGGCGGCGTCTTCTACGCTTGTATACACGCGATTTCGCACACTGTCCGGAATATTGTTATAGACTTTGTCGATTGCAAGTTGGGTGTAATCATAGACCGAGTTAACCATTTCTTTGATGGTCGTTTGCCGGCATCCGGTGAGAAGTAAGGCAAATAATATTACAGAAACTAGTGATCTAACTTGCATCTCGATTTATTGATTGTATCTAATATAAGAAGTTACGAATAAACTGCAAGTTTGTTGCACATTTTACGAAAATATTATGATTCTTTTAGCAATTGCCGGTAAGTATTGAAAATATTAGCCTTAGAAACAAAACCGACATATTTGCCCGTAGCATCGACTACCGGAAGATTCCACGACTGACTCAAATCGAATTTCCGCATCACGCTAAGCATTGGTTCCGTGATGTATATCCGGGCTTCCGGCTGGCGCATTAGAAAGCGAACTTTAACTGTGTCGTATTTTTCGGGTTTAAACATAATATCGCGAACCGAATCAAGTTCAATTATTCCGGACAAACCGCCCTCCGGACTTAATACTGCGAAAATATTTCGCGTGCTTTCTTTAATTGTTTCAACTAATTCGCCGAGAGTTGCCTCTGCTGCAATTGTGCGGACATCCTGCTCAATTAACTGGCTGGTATGCATTAAAGTCAAGATGTTCGTGTCTTTGTCTTCGGTTAAAATTTCGCCTCGCTTTGCGTATTTCTTTGTATCCATCGAGTATGGCTCAAATCGCTTTACAATCATGAAAGAGACTGCAGAAACAATCATCAGCGGGAGAATCAGTTCATAGCCTCCGGTTACTTCTGCGATAAGAAAGACGCCGGTAAATGGTGCGTAGAAGACACCACTTAAAATTCCGGCCATACCGACTAAAGTAAAATTGCCGACCGGAAGATCGGAGAGGTTGAGTTTCTCGGCTAGCTTTGCAAAGAAGAATCCGAGATACGCACCGACAAACAGGGAAGGGGCAAAGTTGCCGCCGTTGCCGCCGGAATTTAATGTAATAGCCGTCGCAACGACTTTTGCAAGCATAATAAAACCGATAAAAGCAATAAAGAACCATTCGTTGTCGAGATAGCTGCTGATGACGCTTTGACGAAATAGCTGGTCAAAATTGCCTGTGGCAAGAAGTTTCACCGAGTGATAACCCTCGCCGAAAAGCGAAGGAAAAAGCAGGTAAAGCCCCGAAAGCAATAAACCGCCGATTATTGCGCGAGCGTAAATCCGTTTTTTGAATTGTGCCGCAAATTCTTCAATAAATGTTGTCATGCGTGCATAATACAGCGAAACAAAACCGGCAAAAATACCGAGTAAAATATAGAACGGGACATTTACGTAATTGAAATCTTCGGTTAGGGTAAAGGAGAAAAGAATATCCTCGCCCAAGATTATTTTGGAGAGAAGAGTGCCGCATGCAGACGCAATAATAATCGGAATAAAGCCCGTAACTGCGACGTTGGTAAGTAAAACTTCGATTGCAAAAATTGCTCCGGTAATTGGAGCATTAAAGACCGCTCCGATACCTGCGGCCGCTCCTGAAGCAAGAAGCAATGAGCGTTCTTTGTAATTGAAGCGAAATTTGGCGGCAATGTTAGAACCAATCGCCGCACCGGTAACTACAATCGGTGCCTCGAGTCCGGCTGAACCGCCGAAACCGACTGTGATTCCTGCGGTAATCGCGGCGGAAAAAGTTTTATTTTTATGTACAAAACTGCTCTTTTGAGCGATATCGTACAGAATTGTAGAAATTCCGCGCCCGAGTTTGCCGCCAAGTACGAATTGAATAAAAATTACTGTTAGCAGAATACCGAACATCGGTGCTATTGCAATCAAAAACACGCTGCCCGAAAAGTCTCGATCTTCCTGCAGAAACACCTGAATATGATGCACTGCATACTTCAACACTACAGCTTCCAAGCCGGTTACCAAGCCGATGAGAATAGCCACAAAGACTAATATCTGGCTTTTCGATAACTTTGAAATTAATAGTTTTAGCATTTCCACTCCGCAGTAAAAATGCTAAATTACGAATTATTCACAAGAAAAACAAAACAACATATATTTAAGCAAGTGCGTTGCTGTGTTCGAGATGTCTTGTGCGCAGATTTATCCGATGATCAATCCATTCGCGACGATCTTCGAG
>JAQUZU010000111.1 GCA_028691175.1 Candidatus Kapaibacterium sp.
AGAAACATTTCGCTGCCGAACATATAATTCGAACCTGAGAGATAATATAGCATTATGGTTGCAACCGAACCGATTCCGGTGAAAATTCCGAGTAATTGTTTCTTAATATTATACTGATCGGCAATCGCTCCAATAAAAGGTAAAAGCAAAAGTTGCAGAAAAACCGAAAGAGAAATCAGGTATGGGTATAGTGATTCGGAAAATATTTTTATTCCGAAAAAAAATATATTTCCGTCCGGATCTGCCGCATTTGCTGCAATAGAACTAAGGTAAGGCCCTATAAATACAGTAATTACGGTTGTTGAAAAGGCGGAATTGGCCCAGTCGTAAATGTACCACCCAAGACGTTCTTTTTTATTACTTTGAATTATTTTACTCATAAATGCTCATAAAATTCGGCTTTGTTCGTCTACGTGATATTGAAGTTTTGAAGTAAAAAAACGTATCACAAAAATATAAAAAATATTGGACAATTATGGATACTAAAGAACAAATAAAGCAAATAAATCTTGCAGACAGAGCAGTTCGCGTGCTTTCTGAAGGCGGACATTTTCGTGCTGTTGCCGTTAAAAATACAATGTCGGCAAAAACTGCACAACAAAAACACGGGTATTCGGCAGAATTTGCGCTTGAGCACGCAAAAGTACTCGCATTTTCGTCTCTACTTTCTGCATTCTTAAAGGGCGAGGAAAGAATTGCAATAGATTATTTGTCCGAAACATGCAAAATTGCCGCACTTTATGCTGAAGCAATGCCGGTGGGCGAGGTGCGAGGCTATGGAATGATAAACGAAAACGGCAAGCCCGGTGAAATTGACGGGTTGCTGAAAGTGTTTAAAATTTTATATGGTGAAAAAGAGCCGGTGGTCGGAATAATCGAAGCAAAAGGCAAGAATTTTGATGAAATATTTACTAAATATTTAGATCAGAGCGAGCAAATTCCGTCAGTTGTAAAACTTAATTCAATAGTGGATCAGGACGGAAAGATTTTGCAATCAGGTGGTTTGATTGTCCAGGCAATGCCGGGAGCAACCGAAGAAGAAATTGCCGACGTTTTCGCAAAAATACATGCAATCAAGCCGGTAACTGATTATTTTTTGAAAGACATGCGTCCGGATCAAATGTTACGCGAAGTACTGCCGTTCAAATTCGATGTCGTTCAGTCGAGACGTATTGACTTTTTCTGCCGCTGCAGCAAAAAACAATTTCTTGAAAAATTGAAATTAGTCGGTTTAGATGAAATTAGGGAAATGCGCGAGCAGGGACAAAATGAACTTGTTTGCCGCTTTTGTAACGAAAAATATACAATAGACGATGCGGATTTCGAAGCAATCATTGTCGAGTTGGAGTCTAAGAAAAATTAATCATGAATAACAGATTGGATATAAATAATATTATGAAAAGATTCTTTTTCGTGTTGGCTTTGGTGGCGACCATTGCCTGCAATAGGGCGTCTGAACTGCGCAGTCAGGCGAATATGGAGAACGCATATCATTTTAATACATATCTTTCAACGCTGGAGATTCCGAGCAAGATGGATTTTTGCGGCGAAAGAATTCCGTTGGAAATACCGGAAGTCAAAGAAAGTGTGGAACGCGAATTTTATCTGCTCTTACAGCAGCCGGGGCAAGTAATTTTGTATCTAAAGCGTTCCGGACGATATTTCCCGATGTTTGAAAAAGCGGCGAAAGATTTAGGACTTCCCGACGACTTGAAATATCTTGCGGTTGCGGAATCGGCACTATATATGTCGCGGTCGAGTAAAAGTGCAGTCGGATTATGGCAGTTTATGGAGGCAACAGCGAAAGCAATCGGGCTGGTTGTAAACGACTACGTCGATGAACGGCGAAATCCTGAAAAAAGTACCTATTGTGGGTTGAAATATTTGAAGCAAGGATATAATAAACATAAATCATGGATCTCTGCCGCTGCCGGCTACAACATGGGGCATGGCGGAGTTTCCGAAAATTTAAATTTTCAAGGTGCAAAAGATTACTTTGAATTGTTTTTAAATGAGGAAACTTCAAGATACATATTTCGCATTGTATGTATAAAAGAAATTATGTCTAATCCTGCAAAATACGGTTTTAAACTTCGTTCGGATCAATGTTATCAGCCGGATAAGGTGAAAATTGTAAAGGTAGAAACGGCAATCCCGAATCTTGCGAATTGGGCAAAGCAGCAGGGAACTACGTATAAAAATGTGAAATTATTGAATCGCTGGATATTGAAGCGCGAATTGCCCGCACCCGAAAAGGGAGCGTCGTATCAAATCGCAATTCCGCAATGAGGTAAATAGGAGAAAAAAAATAACTATGAGAAATTACAATGTGCAATTGCGATAATAAGCCGAAAATACATTTGTCAGATATTGATGAAGGCGATTTTGATGCCGAAAATATCATTATCCGAGGGGCGCGCGAACATAATTTAAAGAATGTCGATATCAATATTCCGCGAAATAGGTTGGTGGTTATTACCGGACTTTCCGGCTCCGGCAAATCAAGTCTGGCATTTGACACGCTATATGCCGAAGGGCAACGACGTTATGTCGAATGTCTGTCGCCGTATGCGAGACAGTTCCTTGGTATGCTGCGTAAACCGGATGTTGATGTTGTTTCCGGACTTTCCCCGGCAATATCAATCGAGCAAAAATCTATTAGTCATAATCCGCGCTCGACCGTCGGCACTACTACCGAAATATATGATTATTTACGTTTGCTTTATGCGAAAATCGGTGTACAGTATTGTGTGAACTGCGGTGTGCCCGTGCAGCAGAAATCACTGGATCGTATTGTTGAAGACATCATGACTATATATGTTGATAAGCGAATTATAGTGCTTGCTCCTCTTGTAAAGGGGAGAAAGGGACAATATAAGGATTTGTTCGAGCAATTGATGAAAACCGGCTTTACGAAAGTGCGTGTAGATGGCGAAATAGTCGATATTACTGAAGGAATGATGTTGAATCGATACAAAGTTCACAATATCGAACTTGTGGTCGATCGCTGTGTTGTAAATGAAAATAACGAGCATCGTATTACCGAGGGACTTGAACTATCGATGAATCGCTCGGATGGAACTACATTAATATTGGTCGAAGATGGCAAAGACTTTAAAGAAGTCATTTTCAGTACTTCGAATACGTGCCCTGTATGTGGTGAATCGTATGGTTCGCTTTCGCCGAATAATTTTTCCTTTAATTCGCCTTATGGTGCTTGTCCTCGCTGTGACGGTTTGGGCGAAAGCATGGCTTTTGATCCCGATTTGATTATTCCGGATAAATCTATATCGATTGCTGCCGGCGGCATTGTTCCGATTGGCAAGGATCGCGATGTATGGTTGTGGAATCAGGTGCATGCGTTTTGTGATTTAAATGAAATCGATACTTCAATTCCGATTTGCGAAATGCCGGAAGAACAACTGAATATGATACTTTATGGGGCGAATGCTAATCGCACAATAGAAATTAAGCACACACTCAGTTCGCATAAATCGGTTGTTTATAAGCAAAAATTTATTGGGGTTGTGCCGAGTTTGTATCATCATTTCAAAAATACTACTTCGTCGTCGGTGCTGGAGGGCTACGAACAGTATATGAAGTGCGTGGAATGTCCGGATTGTAATGGCGGACGACTTAAAGCATCAAGCCTTGCAGTGAAAATCGACGGAAAATCTATTTATGAAATGTCGATTATGAATATTGCGGACATGCACAAATATTTTACCCAATTGTCGAAAAAACTCACAGAGCGCGAAATGACCATTGCCGGAGTAATAATCAAAGAAATTGTTTCTCGGTTGGGGTTTTTGAATAATGTTGGTTTGAAATATCTCTCGCTGAACCGTTCGGTACGAACGCTGTCCGGCGGAGAGTCGCAACGCATTAGGCTTGCGTCGCAAATTGGTTCAGAACTTGCCGGAATTATGTATGTACTTGACGAGCCGAGTATCGGGCTTCATCAGCATGATAACGATCGCTTGATTGAATCATTAAAAAAACTGCGAGATTTGGGTAACTCTGTGATAGTCGTTGAACATGATAAAGCGATGATGGAGCAGGCGGATGTGTTAATTGATCTCGGACCAAAAGCCGGAGTGCTCGGCGGGGAAGTTGCGTTTAATACAACGCCGGACAAACTAAAAATATTGCCGAAAGAAATTGTAGATAAATCGCTTACAGCCCAGTATCTGCTCGGGAAAAAGCAAATAGAGTATTCTGCAAATCGGCGAGAAGGCAATGGCAAACATTTAATTGTTCGTGGTGCGACCGGTAATAATCTAAAAAAAGTTACATTGGATTTGCCACTCGGAAAATTAATCTGTGTAACCGGAAAATCCGGTTCGGGCAAGTCATCGCTGATTAACGATACGCTTTATCCGATTTTGTCGAAGCATTTTTATCGTTCGAACGTAAAACCTTTGCCGTATGAAGCGATTGAAGGCTTAGAAAATATAGACAAAGTTGTCGAAATTTCTCAAACGCCGATTGGGCGTACTCCGCGATCGAATCCGGTTACTTATACCGGAATTTTTACGCAAATACGTGATTTCTTTACTATGTTGCCCGAGGCGAAAATCAGAGGCTATAAGTCGGGACGTTTTTCGTTTAACGTCAAAGGCGGTCGTTGCGAGGCGTGCGAAGGCGGAGGAATAAAGAAAATTGAGATGAACTTCCTGCCCGATGTATATGTTGAATGCGATGTTTGTGGTGGAAAACGCTACAACGAAGAAACGCTTTCCGTGAAGTTTAAAGGAAAGTCTATAGCTGATGTGCTTGATATGACTGTAGATGAAGCGGTCGAATATTTCGTTGATATTCCGAAAATCAAGAAAAAAATTGATACTTTGCAAGATGTCGGTTTGGGATATATCAAACTTGGACAGCAAGCGCCGACTCTTTCCGGCGGCGAAGCTCAACGTGTGAAACTTGCGACAGAACTTTCGAAAACAAATACCGGCAACACGCTGTATTTGCTCGACGAGCCAACTACAGGTTTGCATTTTGAGGATATAAAGATTCTGATGGCCCTCCTAAATAAACTTGCCGACAAAGGTTCAACAATAGTTGTTATCGAACATAATCTTGATGTGATAAAGGTCGCAGACTGGATAATCGATCTTGGTCCGGAAGGTGGAGCAGAAGGCGGACAAATTATTGCCGAAGGTACTCCGGAAAACATCTGTAAATGCAAAAAGAGCTTAACGGCAAAATACCTAAAACAGGAATTAAATATATAGAAACCAAATAAAAATTTTAAAGGATAAATAAATGTGTGGAATAGTTGCATATATTGGAAATAAGCAGGTTACGCATCTGCTGATTAACGGTTTGCTGCGAATGGAGTATCGCGGATATGACTCCGCAGGAATTAGTTATGTGCAAAACAATGATCTTACGACGATAAAACAAGCGGGTAAAGTTGCTAAACTTGATTCGTTAATCGATCACGGCAAAGTAGTTTCGAATGTAGGAATTGCTCACACTCGCTGGGCTACACATGGCGAACCAAATAATATTAATGCACATCCGCATTTGGATAATTCCGGCAAAATTGCTGTTGCGCATAACGGTATTATCGAAAATTATTCGGCACTAAAAAAGCAGTTGACCGAAAAAAAATATACATTTAAATCCGATACAGATTCGGAGGTTCTCGCTGTATTGATTGGTGCAATCTATGAACAGGTAGGCGATCTTGAAAAAGCAGTTAGACTTGCGCTAAAGCAGGTTGACGGAACTTTCGGTATCGCGGTTGTCTCATCATACGATCCGGACAAGTTTATTGTTGCACGCCGCGGAAGCCCGATTGTCCTCGGCATTGGTGATGGCGAGTTTATTGCTGCTTCGGATGCTTCGGCAATTGTTCAGCATACACGCCAAGTGATTTATCTCGATGATAATGAAATGGCAATCGTAAAGAAAGATGGTTTTGTAACAAAAACTATTGACAATGAGGATACGAAAAACTCTATAAGCGAGATTACGCTCGATATAGACCGCATCGAAAAAGATGGCTTTGATTACTTTATGTTAAAAGAAATTTACGAGCAGGGAAAAACTTTTGAAGATGCGTTCCGCGGGCGTTTGATTGCAAATC
>JAQUZU010000112.1 GCA_028691175.1 Candidatus Kapaibacterium sp.
GGAATCGGAGAATTTTTGAGTGCATCTAATATTGCGAGATAATTTGTAGTAAAGCCGGATTCTAAATGTAAAACATTACCGCCTACATAAATGCCGAGCCAAATCAATGCTGCAAGCATAAAAAGCGAACCAACTACTGTATATATAAAGAATTTAACGGTTGCATATAATTTGTTTTTGCCGCCCCAAATACCGATGATGAAATACATCGGGATAAGAACGATTTCCCAGAAAATGTAGAATAAAAACAAATCAAGAGCAACGAAAACTCCTAGCAATGCAAATTCGAGCAACAGTATAAAGAAATAGTATTCTTTTTCGCGTGTCTGAATTGCTGAAAATGACGTCATGATCGTGATTGGGGTTAAAAATGCGGTCAGCATAAGTAACATCATGGACATTCCGTCAACTCCGATGCGGAAACCGGCACCAATTTGTGAAACCCAGTTTTGTTCAAAATAAAACTGCATGTTGGGATTTGCTGAGTCAAAATTTATAAACAATATAACCGACAGAACCAGCGTAACTAGCGAAGAGCCAAAAGCAAAGTACTTTAACATCGCTATATTGTTCTTGTTTATTCCGAGTAAGACGAGTGCACTTACCAGCGGAATAAGTAAAGTGGCTAAAAATATTTCTATCATATAATTTTCTTTTCTAATCTTTGGTTATACATAATTATATAAAGATGTAAATGCAGAGAATCGCCACGATACCTGCTGTCATTAGCAGAGCGTAATTTTGAACGATTCCGGACTGAATTTTACGTGCAACATCAGCAAACGCCAGCGTACCCTTTGCTGTGCCATTAACTACGCCGTCGATTCCTTTAACATCAAAGATTTTCCAAAGGAAATTCTTTGAGAAATTCAACAATGTATCTACAACAACAGCAAAATAGAATTCATCGAGTTTATACTTACTGAGCAACATACGATAGATGCCGTTGTAGTTGCGAACCAACTTGCGAGGTGAAGTCCAAGCCGGATCTGAGTAATATTGCTTTGCTTTGTAAATTCCGAATACAGCGAGTAAAACCGAAACCAGCATCAAGCCAAGTTCTAAAATAGAGGAGTGGCTTGAGTGACCGGCATGCGAGTGCAATACTCGATTTGCATCTGCAAAAATCGGAGACAAGTAATTATGTATTAAATTTGGGCTTTCACTTGCCCAAGAGCCGAGAACATCAGGAATACCGAGAAAACCGCCAAATGCCGACAAAAATGCCAGAATGATAAGTGGAATTGTCATCGTTGCCGGAGCTTCATGCGGTTTGCCGTGCTCGCAATTGAAACGTTCTTTTCCAAAAAATACCAGATATAATAATCTAAACATATAGAATGCGGTAAATAGGGCAGAAATCGCGAGAATTGCCCAAGGAAGGATGCCGTTATTTGCATATACGCTCCACAGAATTTCATCTTTTGAGAAGAAACCGCTAAAGAACGGTATTCCGGAAATTGCAAAAGTTGCAATCAGGAACGTAAAATAAGTCTTAGGCATGTATGACTTCAAACCGCCCATTTTCTTGATGTTCTGCTCGTCGTGCATACCGTGAATAATTGCACCGGCAGCAAGGAAGAGCAAACCTTTAAAAAACGCATGAGTCATTACGTGGAAAACTCCGGCAGTAAAAGCACCGGCACCAAGTGCCGCAAACATAAAACCCAATTGACTAACCGTAGAGTAGGCAAGTACTTTCTTTAAATCGTTTTGAACTAAGCCGACTGATGCAGCGGTAAATGCCGTAATTATGCCGACTACTAATACTACTGTCATGGTATCCGGTGCGAGAGCAAACAAAACCGAGTTGCGCGCAATCAAGAAGATGCCTGACGTTACCATGGTTGCAGCATGGATTAATGCTGAAACCGATGTCGGACCTGCCATTGCGTCCGGAAGCCAAATTGCAAGCGGAAGTTGTGCAGATTTACCGGTACAGCCGAGGAAAAACATAATTGTAATTGCTGTCATGATCCCGGACCCGTAATACGACATATAGGCATTGCTTGCAGCTTGATTAACCGAAGTATATTCGAGGGTTCCAAACGTAATAAACACGAGAAACATACCAATCAGAAAGCCGTAATCGCCGACACGATTCGTAATGAACGCCTTGTTTGCGGCGTCGCCGGTCCAAGTAAGACGCGTTCCCTGAAACTTCTTATCATACCAAAAACCGATGAGAAGATAAGAGCAAAGTCCGACGCCCTCCCAACCAAGGAAAGTAACCAAAAAGTTGTTCGCGAGAACAAGATTCAACATCATGAAAATAAACAGGTTAAGATACGAAAAAAAGCGAAAGAAACTACGATCGCCGTGCATGTAACCTATTGAATATACATGAATTAAAAAGCCAACGCCGGTAATAATCATACCAAACAGAAGCGAGAGTTGATCAACTTGATACGCAATCTGAATATTGAAATCGTCGATCGTTATCCAATTATAGATCGGTACAATTACAGCACTTTCCGGAGGTGCTTGAATGAAATTCCAGAACATACTGAAAAGCAAAACAAATGCTATTCCGACTGTTCCGCAACCGATACTGCCGATAATTTTTTCGTTTTTGATCTTGTTGCCGAGCAAACCAAGGAACAAAAAACCCAAAAGAGGTAGTAATGGAACAAATTTGACTAAATCATACATATAAAATACCTGTATTTATTATTGATTTTTTCGCAATTATAAAAGTTTAAAAACTATTATAGTCTCAAAATATTGTATAGTTTTCAAAGATTTATTTAAATATTTGCAGATATAATAATCTTGCGGAATTCGAATGAGCATGCATTAGACGTATTAGATAATATTTGTAAATTTATTTATTATAAAAAAAAGGGGCGTAGTTTTCCACGTCCCTATATTTAATATTTTAATCGTCAGATTAATTATTTGATCATTTTTAATTCTTTGCCGACTTTAATGAACGCTGCAACTGCACGGTCAATTTGTTCTGTAGAATGTCCGGCGGAAATCTGTACTCTGATTCTGTCTTTGCCTCTCGGTACTACCGGGAACGAGAACGGAGTAACATAGATGCCTTCTTCGAGCATACGGTCTGCGAATTTTACAGCGAGTTCGCTGCAGTTATCGTATTTACCGAACATAATCGGAGTAATCGGGTGAACGCCCGGTACAATATCAAAACCTGCAGCAGTCATTTCTGAACGGAATTTCTTTGTGTTTTCTTCCAGCTTGTCGCGAAGTGCTGTTGAAGAGGAGAGAAGTTCGATACATTTAATTGTAGCACCAACAACCGACGGAGCCAATGTATTAGAGAACAAATAAGGACGAGCCTTATTGCGCATCCAATCGATTACTTCTTTAGGACCGGAAATACATCCACCGCTTGCACCGCCAAGAGCTTTGCCGAATGTTGTAGTGATAATATCAACTCTGCCCATTACGTTATGGTATTCGTGAGTACCACGACCGGTTTTACCCATAAATCCTGAAGAGTGGCTTTCGTCAACCATTACCAAAGCACCGTATTTTTCTGCTAAATCGCAAATTTCCGGTAGTTTAGCAATATCGCCGTCCATAGAGAAAACGCCGTCAGTTGCAATCATAATGAAACGGCAACCTGCTTCTTTTGCTTCTTTAAGGCAACGCTCTAAGCCTTTGCCTTTTTTACCGGTTGTAGTGTCTGTTTCTTCTACGTCGCGCATGTCGGCATGATTATAAATCCAGCGTTGAGCCTTGCAAAGGCGAACGCCATCAATTATTGAAGCGTGATTCAGTGAGTCTGTTACGATTGCATCGTCTGCACCTAATAGTGGCTCGAAAACTGCAGCGTTTGCGTCAAAGCAGGAGCAGAAAAGAATTGAATCTTCCATGCCTAAAAATTCTGCAACTTTATGCTCTAATTCTTTATGACGATCTTGGGTACCGCAGATAAAGCGAACTGAACTCAAGCCGTAACCGCGATAGTCGATTTCGTTATGTGCCGCTTTAATAAGATCCGGGTTTGAACTTAAACCTAAATAGTTGTTTGCGCAAAAGTTTAATACCTTCTTGCCTTTAACGGTGATTTCAGAGCCTTGCGGGCTTTCGATAATTCTCTCACCTTTATATAATTTTTGTTCGTGCAATTTTGCAATTTCGTCTGTCAAATAATCTTTCAGATTTCCGTACATTATTTTATTCCTTTATTACGTGAAATAGTTAAAAACATTAGATACAAAATTATCAAAAAAAACATGAAATATCAAAAAATATAAAAAAACAAGCAGTAAAAACAATTATTATTTTTATATTTCTTCTGCGCGTTTTATTATATTTATGTTGTGTTTTAATGGAACTGCCAAACGATTATTTTTCTATAATCAGCGTAACCGGACCATCATTTACGAGTTCGACATCCATCATCGCCCCGAATCTTCCTGTAGCGATTGGTATTTCAAAATTTGTGCGGAGATAATCGACAAATTGCTCAAAGAGAGGCTCGGCAATTTGTGGTGGTGCAGAGTGACTATATGACGGACGATATCCTTTTGCTGTGTCGCCATAAACAGTAAAATTAGAAACTACAAGTATTTTGCCGGAAATATCTTTGACTGAGCGATTCATCTTGCCATCATTATCTTCAAATATTCGGAGATTTTCCAATTTATTTGCCATCCACTCGAGCGTTTTTGTCGTGTCTTCTTCATGAATTGCTACCAGTACAAGAAGTCCCGCACCAATTTCGCCGACAACCTCGTTATCTATTGTTACTTTTGCCTTTTTTACTCTTTGAACTACTGCCTTCATAGCATTATTCCCCTGTATATACAAATGCCCAAGCCGAATTTAAATGAATGCCAAGAATCGTCCTGTACAAAACTATTCAAATTATACGCTATAGAAAAACGTGGCGAAGCATAAAGACCGAGACCTAAATTCACATCGTAACCTATTGCAAATTCAGGTGTTAAAATAAACGAGGCAAGACCGGGGAGATGGCCGTCATTAATTTCACGCTTAATACTACCGTCGTTAAAAGTATGGTTCGGTGTGGTAACTGATTCCGAATTTTTGAAACTGCCGGATAATTTTATATCCGCGGATACATTGGCACCAACCCAGCAGTGTGAGTGGCTGAGCCGATGCTTGCCACCAAGTTTGATTTGCAAATGTGAGATATCGACTTCCGACTCTAACTTAGTCCGCAATGTGTCTTGCAAGTAAAATACGGGGTCGGGATTTGCTGAAAAAGTGCCGCTGTTCTTGGAGTATCCAAGCGAAAAGTTTAGGGCATTGTCGCCACCAGAAAGCCAGTATTCAGCCGAGATTGCGATGTTGTACTGCTTCCCGTCGCCGTCGCGAAAGCGACAACACGGGATTTCTGTCTCTGAAAAATTTACATCGGCTACGTAATTTGCAAAATAATATCCCAAAGCAATTCCACCAAAAAAACGCGGGGATTCGGACGGAGTTCGATGCGAATATTGCCAATCAAATCCCTGAGAATATGCATTTATCGCTGAAAATGCGAGGAAAAATAATAAATGCAACGCAACATTTATCGTTTTTTTAGACAAGTATTTCATCGAACCACCTTCAGGATCACACTTTTAACAAAGTTTGAGGCAGTCATTTTTACATAGTAAGTTCCGGCAGATATATCATTGCAGTTAAAAGTAGCCGAGTATTTGCCGGTTTCAAAAATTGAATTTTCTATTTCTTTTATTAGTCTGCCATCAGCATCGGTTATTGAGAGCCTTACATTGCAACGATACGGTACGGCAAAATTTATGGTAGAAAAACTCTCGCTTGGGTTAGGATATGAATTTTCAAAACTGAAAGTTCGCCCGTTGCTTTCCGGCAGAGTTTTAAAGTCGATACCGCAGATTGAATCAATCGTAAAAATTGCGTTTGCAGACGATAAATCATAAGTGAATATCTGCTCACAGTTTTCATTACCCATCACAACTTTATTAAATACAATTGGAGTTGCGGTCGCACTCGATAGAAAAGTTCGAAAATGCAACAGAAGCAAAGTATCGCTAGAAAAAAACAGGTCCGGCAAAGCGTTCAGACTTATTTCTAAACT
>JAQUZU010000113.1 GCA_028691175.1 Candidatus Kapaibacterium sp.
GCAATGGTATATTTTACCGATTTGAATTCGGTTTTAACATTTCCGTTTATTTGTTTGCTCTGTGCTTTTGCAAAAATCGGAATGGCTACTCTGCTTTCAATTCCGACCGGAGGAATAGTTGAACGCCGGACATTCGAGATAGAATCGCTCACTTATCTGAATCAAATCGTTGCAAACACAGTAGAATTCGATAATTTGCTGAAAACAATTTGCCAACTCGCTCTCTCGAGTACAAACGCACAAATCGCGTGGGTTGAGATATTTGCACACGAAAATTCCGAAAGCAAACTTTACTCCGAAAATATTTCTCCACTACAAGTTCAAGATATTCATAAAGATACTTACGCCGAAAAACTCCTTCTGAATGTAAGTAAGCCCCTGCTGATCGGCTCGGTAGAAGAGGCAATTAAAGAAAACCCGCAATTCGAGGTTTTCGGATTTGCCGGATCGATGGCGATAATTCCATTATACTTTAAGTCTGAAAAAATCGGAAATTTAGTTGTCATAAGCAACGACGAATACAGCCTCGATGATGATACTTTAACACTTTTAAATGCATATAAAGACAACATCAGCATCGCAATCGAGAATGCCAAGCTGCTCGAGGATTCTATCGAAAAAGAGAAATATAAGCAGGAGGTTGCACTCGCAAAAGACATGCAGGACAAACTTCTTCCTAAAGTTGTGCCGCAGCATATCAGCTATTCGCTCGCGGCAAAAACTCAAAGTGCGGAAATTGTAGGCGGAGATTACTACGACATAGTCTATTTGAAAAACGGGAAAATGTGTATCCTTATCGGCGACGTTTCCGGCAAAGGCATTAGTGCGTCATTTTATATGGCTCAGCTCAAGGGTGTAGTTCTCTCGCAAGCAAAAGAGGCTACTACGGCGACTGATATTCTCAAGCGAATAAACGCAGTGCTGTACGGCAAGATGGACCGAAAAATGTATATTACTCTCTCGGCGCTTGTGCTCGACGATGCCAACGGACACGTCTCTTTTGCTCGTGGCGGCCACATGCCGACAGTAATTAAGCACAGTTCGGAAATCACATTTTACCAGCCGAAAGGATTCGGAATCGGACTTGTTCCACCGTCAAAGTATAATTCAAATCTCGAGGAAGTCTCGATTCAACTCTCGCCCGGCGACGTATGCTTTATGTTTTCGGACGGAGTAAATGAACTGCGAAATACGGCCGGAGACGAGTTCGGTTACGATAATTTGAAACTTTTTCTCTCGTCTGACGTATTTGATAGTGCGCAATCTGTAATTAATAGCATAGAAACGCATTTGCAAGAATTTGCATGTAATGCCGGACAAATAGACGATATAACAATTGTAGCTGTCGTATTTATGCCGCAATCCGACACCGGAAAACAAAAAGATAATACATAGCAACTCGGATAAGTTGGAAACTAATGCAAATAAATAAACAGGAAATAGGAAATGGAAAATAGTTTTGAAGTAAAAAACGCAAAATGCGGGGAAATTCAAATTATTTCGCCGTGCGGCTATCTTGATGCCCATACTGCACCGGAATTGGAGAACGCTATCCGTACGGCAATAGATGCCGGCGAGAAATTCTTGCTCGTCGATTTCGAAAGTCTGGACTATATTTCAAGTGCAGGTCTTGGCGTATTTATGGCATTTATCGAAGATATCCGCGAGATAGGTGGCGACATCAAGATGTCCTCTCTCAAGCAAAAAGTTTATGCAGTTTTCGATCTCCTTGGTTTCCCAATTCTATTCGACATTCTGCCGACAAAGCAGGAAGGCATAGCAAAATTCGACGAACTAATCGCAAAACCATGATGAATTCGACCGGACATATTGACAAAATTTCCGTGCCGGCTAGACCGGAGTGTCTTGCGAGCATTCGAACTTTTATAGAAAAACAGACCACGCAGGCAGGCTTGGACGAAAAGCAATCCTATAATGTTATCCTTTCGTGCGATGAGGCCTGCTCAAATTTGATGAGACATTCGCTTATGCCGGATATGAATATTATTTTAACTGCAACGCACCTTGCGAATATTCTCAAAATAGAAATCACTGACCATGGCAAGCCTTTCAATCCGCTGACTTACTCCGAGACAGATATTTCTGAACGGTTGCACTCATTCAAACGTGGCGGACTTGGGATTCATATTATTAAGTCTCTGATTGACGAAATCACTTACACCTCAACCACGGCGGGCAACACACTGACTTTCATAAAATTCATAAATAAAGCATGATTCCGTTTATCCTGTCTCTGGCACTCGCTTTAGCATTTCTCCCGTGGGGAATTTGCAGCATTCGCAAACGCAGATTAGGAAATGCACGCTATTTCATTTTTACGATTATTCTTGCAAGCATTGCAGTTATTGTTCCGGTCATTACGCCCGTCGGCACCGATCAGTTATGGTCTTTCCCACAAATACCGGGATTAGACGAATATATTCGCTTATTTTCGATTCATGTTCCGCTGGCGTGGGTGTCTGTTCTGGCATTTGCATTTTCGGTAATTTATTCCGTTGCATATTTAAAGAATGGGAACAATACAAGTGCTGTCGTAGCACATGCTTCAGTTAAGTATGGCACTATTTTTTGTATTCTCGCCACAGTTACCGGAATGATCTGGGCGAAACACAGTTGGGGCACGTGGTGGAACTGGGATCCGCGGCAAACCTCGATTGCTTTTTTGCTACTGATTTATTGTACATATTTTGCACTTCGTGCGGCTATTACGGCAACAAAGACAAAAGCGCGAATTTCATCTGTATATGCAATTCTATCCGGTTTGACTGTTCCGTTTTTCATTTTTATGCTTCCGCGTCTTACCGGCGGACTTCATCCGGGAAGCGGTTCTTCTTCGCCTGTCGCGGGAGGTTCAATTCTGGATTCTTCTCTCCTATACGCTTTTGCATTATCATTATAT
The DNA here is from genome assembly GCA_028691175.1 of Candidatus Kapaibacterium sp. GTDB lineage: Bacteria > Bacteroidota > Ignavibacteria > Kapaibacteriales > UBA2268 > CALLXS01. The sequence continues at coordinate 2,921 of JAQUZU010000113.1, forward strand.
GCCATGACCTCACTATTTTTGGTGCTGATTGATAGGCAAAAAGATATTAAATAGAAATTTTTACAGCAAAATACAAACAGAACGAGGCGAATAAATTATCCGCCTCGTTCTTTCATAGTATCTGCTAAATTACAGCGTTACATATTTATGCTTTCCCGACGGGAAATGTAAATATGAAAGTTGAACCTTTGCCGAGTTCGCTCTCTACGTGGATCTTACCACCGTTTTTCTCTGTAAATTCCTTGCACAAAATCAAGCCTAAGCCTGTGCCTTTTTCAGCAGTAGTGCCGAGCGTAGTAACATTGACATCGATGCGGAAGAGTTTATTGATGTTCTCCGGTGGGATGCCGATACCGTTATCAACAACCGAAAACTCTACAAAATCATTATCGGTCTTCTTGGCAGTTATCCTGATTACGCCACCAATCGAAGTAAATTTTATTGCATTCGAAACCAAATTTCGCAATATGGTCGAAGCCATATTTTTATCGCCAAAGCATATTAAATCTTTGTCAACTTTGCCTTCGATGCGTATATTCTTCGCTTCTGCCTGTGGAGTATGAACATAAATCGTATTTTGAACTACATCATTAACAACGAAGTTGTCCGGCTCAAACGGAATAGTTCCACGCTGTGCGCGTGCCCAAGTAAGAAGATTCTCGAGCAAATTAAATAAGCTCTTCGCCGTAATATTTATATCTTTTGAAAAGTCGATAAGTTCTTCTTTTGTGAATACATAATCCTGATTAGAGATAAATTCAGTAGTCGAGAGAATAACCGCAAACGGATTGCGCAAATCGTGTGCAATAATCGAGAAGAATTTATCTTTCGTCGCATTAAGATCTTCAAGTTCCCTGTTTTGTTTTTGAATTTTTTCGTATTGCTCTTCGATTTTTTGATTTTGATCAAAGCTGCTTCCCATCAGTTTAGCAATTTGCCCAAACTCATCGCGCCTACGCTCTAAGCCTGTAATTGGATCTTTTGCCTTAAGATCAAGACTTTCGCGGATCTCACGAAGCGGATCGGAAATACTTTTCTTCACGATAAAGAACATGAACGCAATCAGCAGAATCACGAATATAACATACACTACAATCATTGTCTGGTTATGTTTCGCTTCAGTCTGAGCAAGTTTGTCCTGGCTTACAAAAACGAACTTAGCGACTTCAGTGTTATCCCAAGTAAGCAAATTGCGATATATAACATTCTGGTATTCGTCGGCGTGATAACGCAACGATTTATCTGTATAGAGGTAAGTCTTAGTATTTGTAAGGTTTTTCAGCGTACCAATAATTTCTTTGCTGACGACGCGTCCAACAAATAAATATCCGTTCGGAGCACTTTTTCTATCCGGATCATTCGAGCGATGCACTGAATATCCAACAATTTCTATTATAGTATTGTCTTTATTTACATAGTAATGATATACGTGCTTTGTACCAATATCGAAATACTTATTTACGTCCGGAAATGGCGTCGACAATTCGGTAATGCCTTTTTTCTGTATGTTGTATATTTGCTTTCCTGTAGCGTTTATAATCCAAATATACTGCATATCCGAAGTCGTCAACAGGGTATTAATGTTATCCACTACCCAATCCGGATTCGGTTTTGCAATATAGTCTGCGAGTGCATCCCACAACGTATTATCATAGGCAGAATTCACCAACGAACTACTTGCATGCGTTAATGCAATATCGACAATATATTCTCTCTCCTTTTGCTCTTCTTTTTTAATCTCTTTGTATTTTTCCTTCGAGAATGCTAGCAATGTTACAATAAGTAACAATAAAATTCCCAATGCCCCGGAGAACATTGCAACAAGTTTTTTTTGTACATCCATAATAATTACCTCAACCTCTTTTTATTGATAATTGTCATTTTTCGATAGAAATCCAATAATATATTTCGCATATAATCTAAAAATTCCTACTTGCGGAGTATTTTTTCCTGCAAGAGTCAGCTCGTATGAAATCCCCGGAAGGAAACGTTTCTCAATTAATACGTCGAAATAAAGTCCCAACCGCAAATTCTCCTCCTGATATTGATATTGGAACGGGTCAAACGGGCGACTCTTCATATCAATTTTGTCGAGACTCTTATTATACTGCAAATATACCCCAAAAGCCGATTGCTCAACCGTAATAAGTCCGGCACCGAATTTTATATGAAACATATCGCTAACAGGTGAATCAATATAAGAAGTATATTCGGCACCAAGTTCGCAATAAGTCTTCTCGCCGCGGTAAATTGCTGATAAATATGGCTTTACGCTGCCATAGTACATCTCGTAAACTTCCACGCCGATGCCGGCAGTATCGGTTTCGAGCGTCGAAATACGCCAATCAAGCCCACCGGAAAAATAGAAATTTTTATAGCGATAATCTGCCCCCAGCCCAAGGCTGACGTATGGAATATTCGTATTATCATAGACTAAACTATGCGAGCCGATTGAATCGGTTTTACCATTATCCGCCCACTTTTTAGAAATACTATTAATTGCAAATGGCGCAGAAACACGTGCAAAAATGCAATAATTCGGATTGTTTATAAGCGTCTGCGAAACATCCAGCCCAACAAGATAGACGTGATTTTTAAAAGTGTAGACCGAATCGTGGTTTTCGTCGAGCGGACAAATTACATCCGGGAACTGCGTACCTTCCTCCTCATAGTACGCGGCAGATGAAATGCGGTTCATCCACAAACCCAGATAATTGCGGTTTTTGAATACAAGGCTATCGGCTGTTGGCGAATCGCCATGGTCGGATTTCTTTTTTTTCGGCTTTGCCATTGCGTCCATTCCGCCGAAAAGTAAAACTGCAATTGCGAATATAACTATGATTTTTTTCACTTTATTTCCCCGTAATATTATAGTGGCGATCTCTTTCCTGACATCATATCGCCACTAAATTTTTTTGATTTTTCTCAAGTTACAATATTTCCAAATCTTATGATTACAATAGTACGATTTTTTTTAGAAATATCAAAATAAAATTTCATTTTTTTACATTTTGTCAGGCAGCAGAATAATGAAAATAGAGAAAATGATATTGCCTCTGCTGC
>JAQUZU010000114.1:0-1252 GCA_028691175.1 Candidatus Kapaibacterium sp.
TGTAACTGGCAACACGCCTGACTCTGGATCAGGAAAGTCCAGGTTCGAGCCCTGGTGGGGCAGCTCGAAAAGAGAATATCGGTTCGGTGTTCTCTTTTTTTTTATAAAATATAGTAACATCTATAATTTTTCAACGTAATACTACAATTGATATTACATAAGGAAATTTTTATGTCCGAGAACAACGATTCACAAATCAAGCAATATTTAAATAAATTCTCCGAATGGAGACAGGCAAGAAAAACTAAAAAAGAGGAGCAGAAGCCCCAGACATTCTCAGAAAAAGCGTGGTCTTGGACTAAAACCATCGTCGGGGCCGTGCTAGTTGTAATGGTTATAAACGGCTTGCTGATTGCATCATTCGTAGTGCCGACCGGCTCGATGGAAAATACGGTCATGACCGGCGATTTTTTGTTTGTAAATAAATTTGTATATGGTCCGAGCACTCCGCAAGTAGTGCCGTTTTTGAATATTCCGCTGCCTTTTTATAAATTTCCCGGCATGAAAGATCCGGAGCAGGGCGACGTAATTGTTTTCATTTATCCGGGCGATCGCGACGAAATTCAGGCTCGCGAATTTCAATATTATCTGAAGCGCTGCGTGGCAACTGCCGGCGATACTTTGCAAATTATCGGGCACAAGGTCCTTGTAAATAATAAAGAATTTAAATTGCCGGAACACGGCACTTACGATCTGAATGTACCGGAAACTCCGGCTGAAAAGTGGCTCACATTCCCCGCCGGACGCGAATATACCCGCAACAACTACGGTCCGATTCGCATCCCGAAAAAAGGTGATGTCATCAATCTGACCAACGAGAATTGGAAAGAATGGGAATATTTCATCAAAAAAGAAGGCTCGAATATCGAAATTCTAAGCGGCAAAATCAACATTGACGACAAGCCGGCTTCGAAATACACAGTAAAACGCGACTACTGCTTCGGGCTTGGCGACAATCGCGATCACAGTCTCGACAGTCGCTACTGGGGCTTCATACCGTACGAAAATGTAGTCGGCACGCCGATTATGGTTTATTGGAGCTGGCAAAGCCGCGACGAATACGGTAACGAACTTGGGCTTCTTGAGAAAATCGGCAAAATTCGCTGGGGCAGATTGTTTGGTTTTGTTGATTAATGTAAATATTTCTTTGAATTTACAGAAATATTTTGTATTTTTGAAGTTTAGAAGTGTCGGTAATTATACCGCCTTCGCGAATTAGATAATTTGTATAATAAAATATATTGACGGAATA
>JAQUZU010000114.1:1352-5963 GCA_028691175.1 Candidatus Kapaibacterium sp.
CCAAACATGCTGCACTCCTCAGTTCCGACCGGCAAAGACGAAAACGACAACCCGACAGTTCGCACTTGGGGCAAAATTAAAGACGAACACGACTACGCGAGCCACATCGAAATCTGCAAAGAACTCGGCTTGATCGACTTCGAACGCGGAGCGAAAATCTCCGGCGCAGGGTTCCCGTTCTTTACCGGAAAAGGTGCGAAACTTGAGCGCGCCTTGATTAACTTTATGGTTGATTTTCAGTCTGAAATCAACGGTTATCGAGAAATGATGCCTCCGCACATGGTCAATGAGGAATCAATGAAAGGTACCGGACAACTCCCGAAAATGGCTGAGGACATGTACACGATGCAAATCGATAACATGTATTTGATTCCGACTGCAGAAGTGCCACTGACAAACTTTTATTCGCAAAATACGCTGAATATCAATGATTTACCGATCAAAATTTGTGCGTACACCCCATGCTTCCGCCGCGAAGCCGGCAGTTACGGCAAGGACACTCGCGGACTACTGCGTCTGCACCAGTTCAACAAAGTTGAATGCGTAAAATTTGCTAACCCTGACACATCATACGACGAACTCGAATCGCTCGTCGGCGATGTAGAAAAAGTATTGCAAACGCTGGAAATTCCATACCGCGTAATCCTGCTCTGCAGCGGCGATACGAGTTTCTCGAGTGCAAAAACTTACGATCTCGAAGTATGGTCGCCGGCAGAAAAGAAATGGCTCGAAGTATCCAGTTGCTCGAATTTCGAAGATTTTCAGGCACGTCGTGCCGGAATCCGCTTCAAACGCACACCGAGTTCGAAACCGGAATTTGTCCACACTTTGAACGGCTCCGGCTTGGCTACTCCGCGCCTGATGGTAGCAATCATGGAAAATTATTACGATGCAGAAACCAAAACTCTTCGCATCCCGAACGCTTTGCAACCATATTTCAAAAGCGCGGAAATAAAATAAATTCTGACTTTGTCAATGAAAAAGGCGGAATAATTCCGCCTTTTTTTAGATTACGCAAAAAAGAGACACACACATTGCGTCTCTTTTTCAGACAATTATTTCAAAATATTGTTGATTGCAGATTTTGCTTTTTCTTTGCCTTCATTAAGTTCTGCTTTTGCTTTATTTTTTGCGGCAGTTTTTGCTTCGTCAATTACTTCCTGACCTGCTTTTTTGATTTCGGATTTAATTGTAGATTCCTTTTCGGTAGTTTTTGTGCTAGTCTTTGCCGGAGCAATTGTTGCTTCGGCTTTCGGTACTTCTGTAGGCTGCGGAACCGAAGTTGCTTCCGGTTGAACATTTTCCATCGGCTGCTGCTCTACTGCAGGAGTCTCGGCTTCTTTATTTCCGCAAGAGCACATCATAACTGCACAAATTACAATAGCGAACATAGTATTAATTTTTTTCATATCGTTTTTCTTTTTAATATTACAGATTTAATTGAATACAAAATTAACATAATTTCTCAAAATTTGCACATAGGAAATTAAGTTTAACCGAAAATATACCGGAAAAATTCTACAAATTCCCATGGCGAAATTATCGCGGTAATCACCAAGCCGGAAATTGCCCCCCAAAGATGTGCGTCGTGGTTAATGTTGTCGTGAGCACGCCGCCCGGCATAGAAGCAATACGCGAGATATAGAACTGCAAAAATCGGCGATGGAATCGGGACAGGTATCGGAAATATCATTAAAGTCGCCTGTGGATAATAAATTATGCTACTGAAGATTATGCCGGAAACAGCCCCGGACGCTCCAAGCGAAGCATATAGCGGGTTATCGCTCTGCTTTATGATAGTTTTCACATCCGCAAGAACCATGCAAAGCAAATACATAATCAAAAATTCTACGCTACCAATCCGAGCCTCGACAACAAATGCAAAGAAATAAAATGAAATCATATTGAACATCAGGTGCATCACGTCGCCATGCACGAATCCGCTCGTCAGCAATGTAGTCCAGCGACGATTGCGTACAAGATAGTACGGGCGAAGCATCCATCGCACCACAAGCGAGCGGTTCGAATAAATTCCATAGAGGCTGATCACTATCGTAAGCAGCATAATCGCACTCGCAACCGGTGCGTTCGCAAATTCCACTCCCATTCTTGTCTCCGATAATTAATAATCTACAAATATATTGCTTTTCCGGCAAATTATTTGCATAAAAAAACACTTTCCGGAAAAATGTTGCTTCCGGAAAGTGTTCAGTTTTTAAACATTTATCGTAAATAGCCGGATATTATATTTCCCAATTATCCGAACCCCTTAGCAACGCATTTATATCCTCTATTCCGCCGGCTTCGGCTTGAATTCGGGCAATTTGTGCATTTGCTTCCACGTCGTAGATTGGTTTTTGTATATCCTGGAAAATGCCGAACGGTCTCGGCAGTTCCGGATTATACGTCATATTTGCCAAAATATACGCAAGCGTCGAATCATTTTCATTATGAACAATTGCGTCATTTATCGAATTATTTCCGGAATTTATATCGAAAACGACAGGTGTAAATCCGTCAAGTTTAAGTCCTTTATCATTATTTTCACCGAAAGTTAACGGTTTCCCGTTTTCGAGTTTAATAATGCAATCCTTTTGCGTTTTCTTGTCGGACATGCTATTGAATACACCATCGTTAAAAATCACGCAATTCGTATATACTTCGATATAAGAAATCCCCCTGTGCATAGCTGCTTTTTCGATCATCTGAGAGAGATGCTTAATATCGTTAGCAATAGCGCGGGCAACAAAAGTTGCACCGGCGCCCAAAGCAAGAGCTGCCGGATTGAACGGATTATCAACTACGCCGAACGGTGAAGATTTCGTGATCTGTCCCGGCTGCGAAGTCGGAGAATATTGCCCCTTCGTTAGTGAATAAATCTGATTATTGAACATGATAACGTTCAAATCTACATTTCTTCTGCATGCGTGGATAAAGTGATTTCCGCCGATGCTCATGCAGTCGCCGTCGCCTGTCGGCACCCAGATCGAGAGATCCGGACGTGCAAATTTCAGCCCTGAAGCAATCGCAAGTGCTCTGCCGTGAATCGAATGGAAGCCGTAAGTCGACATGTAATACGGGAAACGGCTCGAGCAGCCGATACCGGAAACCACGCAGATTTTCTCTTTTGCGATGCCCAAAGTCGGCAAAACTTTTTGGAGAGATGCAAGAATTGCATAATCGCCGCAACCGGCACACCAGCGAACGTCGATATCTGCCTTAAAGTCCTTAGCGTTCAATTCGCCCTGCAATTCGCCGGGCGCATTTGCAATACTATCTAAGATATATTCCATGTTATTTGTCTCCATTATTTAAAATTTCCATAACTTTATCTTCGATTTCGACAGATTTGAACGGACGTCCTTCGATGACATTCAAATTAATTGTGTTAGTCAAGAATTTAGATCTGATAATTCCGGCGAGATGTCCACTGTTATTTTCCGGTACAAGCACGTGTTTGAACTTGCCGAGAACTTCGCCGAAGTTTTTCGGGAACGGATTTATATAACGCAAATGGCAATACGAAATTTCATGTCCATCTTTCCTCAAGTCGTCATAAGCAGTCTTGATTGCACCATAGGTAGAGCCCCACCCTACAATGAGAATTTCGCCTTCCTGCTCGCCCATAACTTCTACCGGCGGAATATCGTTTGCAATACCTGCAACTTTGTCTGCACGATATTTAATCATCTTCTGGTGATTTTTCGGCTCACTGGAGATTGTGCCGGTAATGTCGGCTTTCTCAAGTCCGCCAATTCTGTGTTCGCAGCCCTTTACGCCCGGTACAGCCCACATTCTTGCTAGAGTTTCCGGATTGCGTTTATACGGTGCGAAAGTCTCCGGATCGGTTGCATATTCAACCGGAATTTCCGGCATATCTTCTATATTCGGCACTTTCCACGCTTCAGTTCCCTGTGCAAGATAGCCGTCGCTCAAAAGAATAACCGGCACCATATATTTTAGTGCAATGCGTGCAGCTTCGAATGCCATTTGATAGCATTCAGTTGCAGTAGCCGGCGCCAATATCGGAAGCGGAGCCTCGCCATGGCGACCATACATTGCCATATTGAGATCGGTTTGTTCAGGTTTCGTCGGTATACCTGTGGACGGTCCCGCTCTCATAACGTCGACAATCACAAGCGGCAATTCCAAAATTGTTGCCAGCCCCATTGCTTCAACTTTCAGAGCCAGTCCCGGTCCGGAAGTAGTAGTTACGGCAAGGTATCCGCCGAAAGCCGCACCGATTGCGGCACCAATGCCGGCGATTTCATCTTCAGCCTGGAATGTTTTTACGCCAAAAGCCTTATACCCGGAAAGGAAATGCAGGATTTCCGTCGCCGGAGTGATAGGATACGAACCAAGGAAAAGCGGAGTTTTCGCTTTTCTGGAGGCAGTCAGCAGACCAAGCGCAACGGCGTTGTTGCCGGTGATATTTCTGTAAGTGCCTTTTGAAAGTTCAGCACGTTTTACACAATAACGAACCGCGAAACTCTGCGTATTCGCACCATAATTATAGCCGGACTGAAGCACCTGTATATTTGCACGCAAAATGTCGACTTTCTTCGCAAACTTCTTCGTAAGCCATTCGATAGTCGGTTCCAACGGCAAATC
>JAQUZU010000115.1 GCA_028691175.1 Candidatus Kapaibacterium sp.
AGGAAACACTTTTAATTCTTTGCGACGAACCGCTTAGAGAAATCGGAATCGCATTATTCGATCAAGGAAAGAAATTAGCAAAGGATGCCTATTATCTTGAAATTAAGCCGATGGAAGTCAATGGACAGGAACCGGCAGATTATATTGCAAAGTTAATGCAGGAAGTTGATGTAGTAATTTGTCCTACCACAAAATCTCTGACACACACGGACGCGAGACGTAATGCCTGTGCCAAAGGAACACGAGTTGGAACAATGCCGGGCATCACAATGGAAACCGTACAACGTTGTTTCTCTGCGGACTACAACGAAATTCTCGACACAACTGCACGAGTACAGAAGAAACTTGCTCCGTGTTCGACCGTAAGAGTTGAAACAAAACTCGGGACAAATTTGGTTATGCCGATGAAAGATCGCAATGTAATCGCAAGTACCGGCGTAATTCGCAATCCGGGCGAAGGCGGGAATCTGCCTTCCGGAGAGGTTTATTTGGCTCCATGGGAAGGTAAAACGAATGGCGTTCTTGCAATTGACGGTTCAATCGCCGGTATCGGCATAATTAAAGAGCCTGTTTTTATCGAAATTGTAGCCGGAATGGCTACAAAATTTACCGGTGGCGAAGATGCAAAAAAACTGCAGGAAATGCTCGACGCAGTTTCTCCTATGGCTCGTTCGGTCGCTGAATTCGGGTTTGGTACAAACTATAAAGCACAAATCTGCGGTAAAATTCTTGAGGACGAAAAAGTTCTCGGAACAATTCACATTGCATTTGGAAATAACGTCGGAATGGGCGGAAACGTCAATATTCCTATTCATATTGACGGAATCGTTACAAAACCGACAGTATATTTCGACGACGAAGTTGTAATGGAGAAGGGAAAGCTCTTAATATAACAGTTGAAAAAAGATACAGCCGGACGAATTGAATTCGTCCGGCTTATTATAATTTAAGTTTAGAAAAAGTTTTGCAGCATCATATTTATTACTAAACAATATTTTTATATTTTTCTAAAGGACATAAAGAGATGAGAAAGACACAAGTCGTAATAAACAAAAAATATCTGATTGAGAACCTTAATTTTATAAAATCACGCTCGAAAGATGCAAAACACATTGCAATCGTCAAGGCAAACGCATACGGGCACGGCGCAGTTGAAATCTCCAACATTTTATCACAAGAAGGCATTGATGCGTTCGGCGTTGCATATACCGAAGAAGGTGCAATTTTGCGTAAAGCCGGCCTCAATGAACCAATCATAATTTTGGTTCAGCAGTCCGAAGAAGATATTCCGGAAATAGTAGAATACAATTTGCAGCCGGCAGTCTCGACAGTTCCTTTCCTGAAAAAATTAAACGAAACCGCAGAAGAACAGAATAAAGTCATTGACGTTCATCTTTTTATCGATACCGGAATGAGTCGCGACGGAATTACCTGCGACGAAGTGGTCGATTTTGTAGCAGCGGCAAAAGACTTTCATAATATCAGATTCGAAGGAATTTGCACGCATTTCTCAGCTGCTTCGCTCGATCCGATTATCACAGCTTATCAATTGGCAAACTTCAACAAGGCAATTGACAGATTAAAAGCGGCGGGCACGACATTTAATTTGATTCACGCAGCATCGAGTGCAGGACTAATTAATTATCCGGAAACGCACTTCAACGCTGTACGCTTTGGAATTACCATTTTCGGCTACCCGCCCGATGAGCAGATTGATTACAAATTTAAAGTAAAACCGGTATTGACTCTGAAATCAAATATTTCACTTATCAGACGTATTAAAAAAGGCGACTCGGTCAGTTACAGCCGACATTTTATCGCCGACAAGGACACAAATATCGCGACTGTTCCAATAGGATATGGCGACGGATATTTTCGCAGTCTGACCGGCAAAGCGAACTGCATTATTCACGATAAATTTTATCCGATAGTCGGGAACATTTGTATGGATGAACTCATGGTTGATATAGGCGATGATAAGTTGCAAATTGGCGACGAAGTAATTCTAATCGGAAAATCAAAATCACATACGATTACTGCCTCTGACCTCGCAAAATCGATAGGTACTATTTCATACGAAATTACTACTTTGATCGCACCACGTGTCCCGAGAATTTACGTTTCCGGAAATGATTAAAATCGACAACATTTATAAACTTTTCGGCAATAAAGACGTACTAAACGGCGTATCGCTGACAATCGAAGACGGCAAAACGACATGTATAATAGGCAAATCCGGCTGTGGCAAGAGCGTTTTACTCAAGCATATAGTCGGATTGCTCGAGCCGGACAAAGGAAACGTAAAAATTGACGGCGTCGTCGTCTCCGATTTAACCCGGGACATGCTTTTCGACTTACGGAAAAGAATGGGCTATGTTTTTCAGGGAGCAGCCTTATTTGACTCAATGACGGTATTCGATAATGTTGTAATTCGGGAATACGAGCGAGGCATTCGCGATGAAAAATATCTTGAAGACGAGGCAAAAAGAGTTCTTTCGGCAGTCGGTTTACTGCCTTCCGGCAATACTGATAGCGATAATTTCCGCCGGGAATGGGATATTCTCAAAGAAAAAAAACCGAGCGACCTCTCGGGCGGCATGAAAAAAAGAGTAGGCGTAGCACGCGCTTTGGTAGGGAAACCGGATTACATTTTCTACGACGAACCCACCACCGGACTTGACCCGGTAACAAGCGAACAAATCGATGACCTGATCAAGCAGCTTGCCGACACGCTGAACGTCACATCGATTGTTATTACGCACGACATGTTTTCGGTTTATCGCATTGCTGATAAAGTGGCTATGCTCGACAGCGGAAAAGTCCGCTTCGAAGGTCCTCCCCACGCCTTGCGAGAAAGCGAAGATCCGGTAGTCCTCGAGTTTTTAAAACGGTATGAGTAATTATTTTTTATAAAATCTTCCTTTAGCTGCACTATATTTTTCATTGTTTCGTTATTTCTTTGGTTACCAACATTCCGGAGAAATCAGATGAACATATTGGTCGCCTCTGCGGAGATGGCACCACTTGCGAAAACCGGCGGACTTGCTGATGTAGTCCAAGCTCTGCCAACTGAATGGAAGAAACAAGGGCACAATCCAATTGTCGTTATTCCGAAGTATTCCTCAATCGATACAAATAAATACGGTTTCGAGCCTACTAACATTGTAATTTGTGTTCCGATTTCGCATTGGATGGAATATGCACGGCTCTGGAAGGGGAAAATCCCCGGCTCCGACGTTCCCTGCTATTTAGTAGAAAATCAAGATTACTTCAATCGTAACGGAATTTATGGCGATCCAAACGAATTTTTCGATAACGACCGCAGATTTATATTTTTCAGTCGCGCGGTACTCGAAACTGCAAAGTCCCTGAATTTCAAGCCGGACATACTGCATGCTCACGATTTTCATACTGCATTTTCGATTGCATTTTTGAAAACTCACTATAGAAATGACGATTTTTTCCGCAATTGTGCCGGCGTATTTACAATTCATAATTTGGCGTATCAAGGTTGGTTCAAACCGCAGCGAGCAATGGATTTTGCATGCTTTGGGACGCAGAATTTCAAGGGTTCGTGGTTCGAAAAGAATAATTCTGTAAATGCCATGAAAACGGCTATCATGTTTGCAGACAAAATCACGACAGTCAGCCCGACCTATTCGCGAGAAATTCGCTGGGACTATTACGGCGAAGGTTTGCAGGAACCTCTCAACAAACGCAGTGCTGACCTAATCGGCGTACTAAACGGGGCAGATTACACTGCATGGAATCCGGCAACCGATAAATATATTTTCAACAAATATGATGCGAAGTCACTTGCGAAAAAGCAAGACAACAAGTACGCCTTCCTTGCCGAAAAAGGGCTTCACAAAGAAGACAATCTTGATTTACCGTTGGTATGCGTTATATCTCGGCTTGCGGAGCAAAAAGGAATCGATATTCTGATGTATAAATTAGAGCATTATCTTTTTTACGGCAACTTTCGCTTTGCATTAGTCGGCACCGGCGATCAACGCTACATCGAGTATTTCAATTATCTTTCATGGAAGTATCCCGGTAAAATTTTATCCCATATCGGATACAGCAACCCGCTTGCACACCAAACAATTTGTGCTTCAGACTTTATTTTATTGCCATCGCGCTACGAACCATGCGGATTAACTCAAATGTACGCTCTGAAATACGGCACAATTCCAATTGTCCGCTCCACCGGCGGGCTTGCGGACACAATTCGGGAATATGTACCCGGCTCTGATTTAGGCAACGGATTTTTATTTATCAACTATAATCACGAAGATATGGATTTTGCAATTCGACGTGCATTGCATATCTATTACGACAAGCACCATTGGGACAAAGTTCGTCAGAATGCAATGCAGAGCGATTTTTCAGTTGCAGACGCCGCTAAGAAGTACATTGAAGTTTTCAGATGGGCAAAAGAAAAAATATAGTAGATTAGATTGTATACAAAGAAAAAGGAAGTAAATTATTTACTTCCTTTTTTGTAGCGTGTACGGGAATTGAACCCGTGTTTGAGCCTTGAGAGGGCCCTGTCCTAGCCGCTAGACGAACACGCCATAATATTTTTCAATTTTGTAATCACGCTAGCATGTTTACTAATCTAAAGACGAACTAAAAAAAACAGTATTGTGTATTATTTGAAAAAAATCGAAAAAATTTCAATTTTTTTTCGTTTTTTTATTGAGAGATATTTTCTATTTTTGTGCATATAATAGTTGAATTTCACACAAAAAAATTGGGAAAAAAAATGAAAAGAAGAATTTTAAGTCCAAACGCACCTGCACCGATTGGTCCTTACAATCAAGGAATCGAAGCAAGTGGTACTTTTGCATACGTTTCGGGACAACTTCCATTATCAAACGGTCAACTTGTTGGTACAGAAATCACTGCACAGACTCGTCAATCACTCAAAAATGTCGGCTATATTTTAGAAGAAGCCGGCTATACTTGGGATGACGTCGTAAAAACTACAGTATATTTGAAAGATATGAACGATTTCGCCGCAATGAATACTGTTTATGCAGAATTCTTTGATGGAACTACTTTCCCGGCTCGCGTAGCATTTCAGGTTGGAAAACTGCCGATGGACGCATTGGTTGAAATTGAAGCAATCGCAGTAAAATAAGATTTGAGTTAAAAACAAGGTCTCTATCCGAGACCTTTTTTTTTTATTTGATTTTCGACATAAACTTTTCTCTATTCACCACATAGCGAATATGTGTCCCCTCGCCTATCACTCCGCAACTATCAAAAGCGGAAACACGGAAAGTTAGTTTTCTCCCGTCAATTTCAATTAATTCAGCCGTGGCAGAAATTTGCTCGCCAAGTGGTGACGGCTTTGAATGCGAAATATTCAGCATCGAGCCGACGGTTGATTCTGCATCTTGAAGTTCGCCGGCAACAGCGAGCATTGCAGCATTTTCCATCAATGCAGTCATTGCCGGAGTAGCAAATACCGGCAAATCTCCGGAGCCAAGAGCAAGAGCAGTATTCGATTGTTCAACCGCAAGAGTTGAAACATGAGTCAAGCCAACTTTCAACATTTGTATTTCACTTGTTTTTCAAACAGTTACACAATTTACTTAACATCGGAGCCGGCAAAATTTTTGCTTTGAAATTTCATTACAGTCATTTCGCCATTTTCGATTTTATAAAGTCGCTGGTTAGTAGTTTCAGAACGCAATCCACCGAGACTAGCAACGTAGCCACCAAGTTTAATATAGTCAAACGATGTTTTTTCAATATCTTCATGAATTTCACTTCTTCCGGAATACCACGCAGTTTTGAGTTGCGGGTATTCCGAATGAATATATTTCGCGAGTCGATTTACCTCGC
>JAQUZU010000116.1 GCA_028691175.1 Candidatus Kapaibacterium sp.
ATAGTTCCGTTCATATACTTTATGATTGGTTTATCGGTTACTTTCAGTGTGCAAAGTTGCGATTCAACTTCGGAATTAATCCATTCGGAAGAAGCATAATAATATATAGAATTCTTTGCAGAAGATATTTCATAGACGTATGTATTTCCGGAATCAAGTTTGAGCGGGTAAGAATCGAAATTCTCTTGCGAGAACTCTTTAATGTTTAACTTAACCTCTAGCGGAGCTTTACCATGTGCCGTGATAGTGATTTTGTATTTCGAACCTTTCAGTACTGTGGCTTTTATTGGCTCAATTGTAAGTGAAAAAGGGGCAGGCGGAAAAAAAGATTCCGAAAAATTTACTATTCTGTAAAGCGAAGCACCAAGTGTTGAACTAAAAATCGTAAAACACAGTATCGCAAAAAAAAGCGTAGCCATAAAAAAATACAACGTTTTGCGTGGTTTTTGGCGGTCGATTATTACAGAAAAATCTTTTGGTAACGATTGCTCGGCAATGTCGACAAATGCAGCAACTGCTAAATCTTTCGAAGTAACACTTGTGTCTAGTTCGTTTATTAACTCAATTGAATTACGTAATTTATCGTTGATGTCCGAATAAAAATTTCCTACTCGTTCGGCAATAATTTCTTCTTTCGGCAAGTTGCGAATGCCAAGAAAACGTATAAATGCAGGATAAATCCAGATGAACGAGGTAGTAATACACGTCAAAAATATTATTCCGGCCAGAACGCTACGGAAAATTTCGTCGCCGAAAGCAAATGCTTCAAGCAAAGAAACAAGAAATACAACCAAAATTGTAATTGCTGCGACGAGCAAGACGGCACTTGTCAAAATTATTCCGGATTCTTTTGCTCGTACGGATTTTATTTTTGAAATTATTTTGTCGTATAATTCTTTATAATTCATAGAAATACATGCTTTCTACATTTAGTTGGTTAATGCCCAAACAATTATGTTTACTCCCATTTTCAGGGACTTTTCCCGAGTATCTTCGGAATCGTTGTGTACTTTAGAATCTGCCCAGCCGTCAGCGAGGTTGGTTTCAAAAGTATAAAAAACGCACAGACGTCCATTCGAAAACAGTCCGAGTCCTTGTGGATTTTTCAGGTCGTGCTCGTGAATTTTCGGCAGTCCGTTTGGAAATTTAAAGTGGCAATTATATATTCCATGCGAAAACGGTAATTCCACAAACTCCTGCTCCGGAAATACTTTCTTTAATTCCTCGCGAATCGGATGGTCGATACCATAATCGTCATCTATGTAGAGAAAACCACCGTTTTCTAAATAAGCACGCAAATTCCGTACTTCGCGATCAGTAAATTTTACGTTTCCGTGTCCTGTCAAAAATAGTATCGGAAAAGAGAAAAGATTATCCGACGATAAGTCTACAAATTCATAGACAGGGTCAATCGGAATATTTGTTGCTTTTGCCGTATATTCGAGCAAATTTACCTCCGATGACTGATCGTTATACCAATCGCCTCCACCGGAATACTTCACGCGTGCGATTTTAAACGCACTCTGGTTACTGTCGCGCGCAGGTAATACGTTGCCGGCTATCGGCAAAATAAAGATAATTGCGGTAATCACGAACAAATACCGGATAATATTCATTTTTATTGTTTTTTGCTGCATAGTAATATCTTTTTTTCTTCAGTTTTAAACCATGGGCAACCAATAATGTCAATCGCTGTTTCTTCGAATTTAAATGCCGGAAATGCGGCTTTTGCCTCGGCTATCTCTTCTGCAAGATTGCCCCCCTTTAGTAGAATCACTTTTCCTGATTCCTTCAAAAGAGGTTTGCTCCATTCAAGAAGACTTTTGGTTCTGGTAACAGCACGTGCAAAAACATAGTCGAAACTCTTTACTTTATCTTTTTCGGCATGTAATTCCTCGACTCTGCAATTTCTTGCACTCAAGTGAATATTGCCGGTATGAGCGGCAAACATTGATGTCGCTTTAATTTTCTTTGCGATTGAATCTACCAATAAAAGGTGCAGATCCGGGCGTGCGATTGAAAGCGGAATACCCGGGAAACCTCCGCCTGTGCCAATATCAAGGCAATTCGCCCGTTGCTTTATGTCGATATACTTCAGAATAGTCAGCGAATGAAGAAAATGATGCTCGTATATGTTCTCTAAGTCCTTGCGAGATATGAGGTTAATCTTATCATTCCAATATAGAAGTTCGTTATAAAATCGCTCAAAAGCGGGCATCTGCTTCTTGTCGATGACGATATTGTTGATTGAACAGGTTGTCCAAAAATCTACCAGATCTATTTTTACCATTTATTATTCTATCTTTGTTGTTTCAATTGATTACTAACGGTTTAAAAACGAAAAAGCGGCTAAAATGTTGTATTTTGCCGCAATTTTTCTATACTTTAATTGGTCGATTAATTTTCTGACAGCCGCACCGAAACTATTTTCGAGACACCTTTTTCTTGTTGTGTGATACCGTAAAGCGTATCGGCAGCCATCATGGTTTTTTTGTTGTGTGTTACCATAAGAAACTGCGTGTTCTCGCTGAATTCCTTAATCATGCCGAGAAATCTGTCGATATTCATATCGTCTAACGGTGCATCTACCTCGTCTAAAATACAGAACGGACTTGGCTTTACCAAATAAATGCTAAATAGCAATGCTATTGCTGTCAAGGTCTTTTCGCCGGCAGAAAGCATTTCGATTGAGTGAGGCTTTTTGCCCGGTGGGGTCGCAATGATTTCGACGTCGCAGTCAAGAATGTTGTCGCCATTTAATTGCAGTTCAGATTCAGCTTCGGAATTAAACAGTTTTTTAAACAGCATTTGGAAATTATTGTTCACAACATCGAATGTCTGCAGGAATTTCTTTTCTGCCGTATTATTAATTTCAGAAATTGTTTCTTGCAAGGTTTTTTCAGAATCGGTTAAATCCTGTAACTGTTCTTGATAGAAACTATAGCGCTTGCTTTGAGTCTCGAATTCTTCAAGTGCCATGAAATTGACATTTCCGAGCTGCGATAATTTGTTTTTTAGTTCAGCAAGTTCTTCCTTTGCTTCTGGAATAGAGGCCAGTTCGATTGTGAATAAATCCGGATTTGCCAAATCGGTGTTAAAGTTTTCGGTTGCGCGTTCGGAGAGATTTTGTAGCGTGCCATTTATTCCGCTAATTTTAATTTCAAGTTGATGTTGCAGTTCCGTAACGCGTTCGTTATTCTTGCGTTTTAACGATAAGTCGTTGGAATATAATGTGATTTGCTCGTCTAAATTTTCTTTCTTTTCTGCCAATATTTCGCGTTGCGATTTTGCATCGTCGAACTTTATGTTTAGGTTATTAAGTTCCAGCTCCGCCGCAGAAATTGTATCACTAATCAATGCAAGCCGCTTTGTATTTGCTTGAAGTTCGTTTTTCAGATTTTCGATTTTACCGCTTGTGTTCTGTACATCGCTTTTATTTCTTGCAATTTCCGCATTTGCCGCGGAGATTTGCGCATTGATTTTTATGCGGTTCATTTCTGCGAGTTTAAGTTCTTCTTCTTTTTTTCGCAAAGCAGTTTCGTTTTGATTTAATTTTGCTTTTATGGCATTTAACTCTTCTTTTGCAATGTTGAGTTTGCCTTCGAGTTCGTCAATTTCTTCGCCGATCGATTCTTCTTCGGAGTTCATGCCTTGAAGTTCTTCTTCGTAGCGTGCAGTATTTGTTTCGTATGCTTTTATATTATTTGTCAGGGCATCGGATTTATAAGAAATTTGCTGTATAAACTGATCATTTTTTACTAATGCGGTTTCGGACTGCTTCAAAGCAGATGTTAAAACACGCAAATCAATTTCGTCAAGTTCGGCTTTTGTCTGCTTTTGTTTTTCTTCGAGCGTCAGAATTGCAGCATTTAATGCTTCTATTTCGGAGCTAATTGCAAGTATTCGCTCGTGCTTTCCTACTGTCTGACCTTCTTTGTTTAAGACACTTCCACCACGAATATATCCGGATGAGCGAACAATTTCACCTTTCAGAGTAACTGCTACAGAGAATTTATTTTCCGATACTACACGTTGTGCCGTTGCAAAATCCTCGACTAAAACAGTGTCACTTAAGAGATTACGCAAGAAATTTCGAATATCGTCATCTACGCGGACAAATTCGCTGATAATTCCGTAAGTATTGGGAATATTGTCTGTCGTTGCAGTCGGACGGGGAAGAGACGGAATACGGTTTCGGCAAATAAAGCCGACTTTTCCTTTATGATTTATTTGTAAGCCGGCGATTGCTTCCTCGGCGATTTCCGGTGTATCAACCAAGAATGAATAAGCAGTGCTTCCGAGTGCAGCCTCAATCGCGACGCGGAATTTCTCATCTGCACCGACCGCCTCAATCAAAAGCAATTTTTCTGCCGGTTTCCAATTGTTGCTGTTCAACAAATATTTTGCACTGTCATCTACATCGACTAAACTATTCAGGAAATTAAGCGAGGCACGTTTGGCATTTAATTCGTTCTTTTTTTCGGAAATAGAGTTTCGAAAATCATCTAATGCTATTTTAAGTAAATTTTGTTTCTCGGTTGTAGTATTTAAGACATTTTCCGCATTTTTTTGAGCTTCTAATAATTGCGGACGTTGAGATTCTGCTTCACTCTTCTGCGTTGTTAACGTATCGATTTCATCTCGAACCTTGTCTATTTCGGCATAACTGCGTTCTATCAGGCTTTCTAAGTTTATCTTTTTGTTCTGGTTTTTCAGAATAGTAGTTTTGAGTCCGTTCAGCGTGGTTTGAAGTCCCATCACGTCTTCATTCGCAAAGTTTGCATCTTGGCGTGTTTCTTTCAGTTCGTCGGCTACAGAGTTGCGTTCTTTACGAAGTATTTCGGTGGTTACATCGTTTTGCTCTTTTTCGACGGAGCATTCTTTCAAGCGGTTTTCCGCTGTTGCGATGTTTTCATCTGCCGTCATTGAGCGAACTTCTGTTTCGGTTATATCGCGTCCGATGCGTTCTTGTTCTTTTTCTACAGCATTATACTTTTCATGTTCGACCGCAATATCTTTTATTTTTTGAGCAATATCTTTGTTGATAATGCTTTCTGTGTCGCGTGCGTGCTGATATTCTAAATCTGTGTCGTTTAGCGTAACAGCAAGTTTTTGTAATTGCTCTTCGGTCTCGGCAAGTTCTTTTTCTTGCTCCAATTTCTTTTGGACAACTGTGGCTATTTCTCGTTGCAACTGTTCGCCGGCAGATTGTTGAGTACGAAAATCTACTACTAAAATCGCAAGTTCGAGTTCTTTGTGTCGTTCGAGTAACTTGTTGTAGCGTTTTGTTTTGGAGGCTTGTCTCCCCAAAGAATTTACAAGTTTCTCAATTTCAGCAACAATATCCTTTACTCGTAACAAATCACCCTGAATATTCTGTAATTTTCGAGTTGCTTCTTTACGACGCAATTTGAATTTATTTACCCCTGCGGCTTCTTCAATTAAATGCCGGCGTTCTTCCGGACGTCCGCTCAAAATTGCCTCAACCATTTTTAACTCAATTACCGAATATGAATCTGAACCAAGTCCGGTATCCATAAACAAATCAAGAATATCGCGTAACCTGCATTTGGTGTTGTTAATCAAATATTCGCTTTCGCCGTCGCGGAAAATTCTGCGCGTAACTGTTACTTCCGAGTAGTCCGATGGAAGAATGCCCTTATTGTTTTGGATTACAATTGTTGCTTCTGCCATGCCAAGCGGTTTGCGGTCTTGTGTTCCGTTAAAAATGACGTTGTCCATTACTTCGGAGCGGAGCAC
>JAQUZU010000009.1:0-4136 GCA_028691175.1 Candidatus Kapaibacterium sp.
GAAATAGTTTGATCTTCAGGGTCATTGCTAAATGAAGCGTCGCTGAATTCTACTTGCGAAGCGTCTGTGTATTCAATTCCGGTCGTAAAAACGAGTCCGGCAGCATAAAATGATACTCCGGCATTATATGCAAAAGGAGTATGCAAATTATATGTAATTGAGCATTCAGGTGAAGTATATGGGTTTGGAGACGAGCCGTCGTCCCAATAATTTTCTACACGTAGATTATAGTGCTCGGTGATTTCGTAGTATGTAGGAAATTTAATTGACGCACTCAGACGGATATTGTGTCCGACTTTGCCCATGATTCCCAATGCTCCCGAAATACCGCTTATGTCATTGTCAATACCTTCATAAACACGTAGGCGGTTAAAATCCAATTGACTGTAATCTTCGTTAAAAACATTGTATTTATTGTATGTATCTACTTCATCATAGATGCGGTCATATTTATACGATCCCCATTTTCCGGTGATAGAAAAGCCAATCGAGAAATTCGGATTAATTTCGAATGCCGCTGCACCGGTAACGTTATGAACACCTCCGGACTGCATTACCGAACTTGTCTGGGTCAGGCTGTCCGTAACGGGGCAGAGTTGCTTGTTTGATTCCGGAGAAAGCCAGAGATGATATGCGATTTCCGGCTGATTTTCGGCGAGGTATCCTACCATAGACGAGCGGTCATTGAACCACTCGGAATCGTAATTTTGATAAAATGAATTTTCCAAGTGATACGATAAGCCGACTGCACCTCTTTTGTCATGTTGCGAACCGAATATAAACGGCGAGGCAATAGAAATATTGTTGAAATTCTCTTTGTTTGATTTCTTTCGCGTAGCCTGATTAAAACCCAGAGTTTCATTATTGTTCAATAAGAAATTCATTCCTATTGAAAATTCGGTCTTAGGCAATAAAGTCAACCCGGCCGGATTATAATTCATTGCGGCGACGTCGTCAATAATGCCGAGATATGAAATACCAAGTGCTGCACTACGAGCATTCAAAACTCCGTTTGGGCGTGTGAAGCGTGTCGCGTCTTCGATGTATTGTGCATTGCTCGCAGTAGGTGAAGCAATCATAGTGCCGAGTATTAAGCCGGCAAGCAATATTTTATTTGTTTTTGTCATTTTATCTGCCTCCTCTGGAATTACTTCTACCGGTAGAACTACCTGATGATGAAGATGAACTTTTGCTTGATGATGATGAACTACTAGGTTTTTGCTGAACAGATCTCGAAGAACTTGGTGCTGCAGATTGTGCAGAACTTGGTCTCGAAGCAGGTGCAACAGATCTACCCGTACCGGAAGATGACGTTCCTGATTTATTAGAATTCTGTCGAACAGTTCCCGAAGAACTTGGTACTGCAGATTGTGCAGAACTTGGTCTCGAAGCAGGCGAAGGAGTGAACGCGCCGGTACGAGAGCCCGAGCGTGTGCCTGAGCCGGAAGTATTATTCTGTCGAACAGTTCCCGAAGAACTTGGTGCTGCAGGTTGTGCAGAACTTGGTCTCGAAGCAGGCGAAGGAGTGAAAGTGCCGGTACGAGAGCCCGAGCGTGTGCCTGAGCCGGAAGTTCCGATCCCGGTCGAATTTCCGCCACGAGAACCGGTGCCGTCAATTGTATTGCGATTGTCGCGAGTAGAACTGCGTGGGGTGGTCGACTGCGGAGTACCTGCATTTACTGAATTTCTGTCGTTCCAGCCACGGTTTGCACCGAAGATTCTTCCACCGAACGGCTGTTGGTTTCTATTATCGTTGTGCGGTCTGTTATAATCGTGATGTCCGCCATGCCCATATCCATCATAGTAGCCGCCGTAATATGGATTATGATAGTACCAATTGTGTCCATAATAGTATGGATGACGATTCCAATAATACCAATCATCATAGTAGCCATATCGCCACGGATACGAATAGAATGGCGAATAATAATTTCCAAATCCTATCGAAACATAAAATCCGGGATGATAGTAAATCGGCTGATAGTAGTAGTAAGAATACGGACTCCACCATGAAGTTGCAACCGGAACGTAACGTATTTCCGGCTCTACAGATGTGGCGGTATTATACGATGAATAGTCGGATACGTAATCCATTCGTTCTTGATCATAAGACTCGCTGCTTGCGGAGGAATAATACGTCTGACTACTTTCCGTTTTCGGATAGTTGTTCCATCCAAAACTGTCGTCTTGTTCGCCCGTGTTTATCGTTGTGCAACCGGCAAATAGAGCCGATAGTGCGATTAGCGAGCAAAATATTCGAGTATTATTGAGCGTTTTCATTGTCGTGCCCTTTTATATTTTCTGTTGTTAAAATCTAAGCTGTAAATCATCTGTCTTTATAATAGAAACGTATAAAAACATTTCAGGTTACAATATATGGAAAAAAACTAATATACAATATCAATTATTACGGTTCGCGACAAAAATCTTTCTATCGGTGTGCGATACGAATACACATCCGGCGGGAAGCGGTCGCAACCGAGCGAACTTGCACTGCGAATTGGGGTGTCCGGCGAAAGTTGCTTTACTAACTGCAATGTACTTTGAACGCGTTTTTCAGAGAGTTGCAGGTTATGGGCACTGTCGCCGAGAATATCACTATACCCGGAGATTTTAAGTGATGCATCCGGCGGAATATCCTTTAAAAAATTTGCAACATCAACACGTGCTACCTGCGGAATTCTATCGTCATCTATGTCAAACAAAATCAACGCGAGACGTTTTGTTTTTGCGTCCGGAACATTTTGCTTAAAGGAAATTTCCTTTGATTCGACTGTTACAGCACCGTTTTGATTGGTAATTGCGAGAGTAACTTCGAGCGGCTTCGTAAAATCGACTTCGCCGGCAAGTAAGTTTAAATTGACAGAAAATGACTCCGGCAATGCCGTTTTGCCGACTTTATGAAACAGTTCGATATTTTGCTGATAAGCGATAAATTCCCATTTCGTTATTGTGTCGAGATTAGACCCTATAGTAGAAAAGACTAATTCATTCGGTTCTATCTTGCTGATATTATTGAAGTTGCTGAAATGAATCGGGTCGAGTAAGGTCGTATTGCCGGCTTTAATTTGTACAAATCGCTGTTCTGCAAGTGCAGAATCCGAATTTGCGGTGTAACCGGTAAATCTATTTGCTTGAGTGGAAATGCAAATACGTTTATCCGATATTTTCCAATTGCGGACAAGGTAATTCTTTATCGCATTGCAGCGTTTTGCGGCTAACTCGTTCGATTCGTTTTTGCTGATTGAACCCTGCAGAGTGATCGTTCCCGACTTGTCTTTTTGCATTCGATAGCCGATAATATTCAAAATATTTTCATGCAGACTGACTGCATTCGGTTTCAACTCGTCATAAGCAAATTCTTCGAAATCGGCGTAACGGGAGAGCGGTTTTTCCGAATTTTCATCGAAAAACACATAGTTCATAATCTTGAATGCCTGCGAAATATTCTGCAAATCAACTTGCACAAAATCTGCAGATGAAGTAAGCTGCAGATTATATTTAACCGCCTGATACAAAGTATCGGTTCGTCTTATCAAGCGAGATTTTATAAAATTATCCGCGGTCTCTGTAGTAGAAAAAACTGTGTCGGCAAGTCCGGCTCTAAAAGTCTCATACTTGTTATCTCTGCGTTGAATTCGAAGCGTATCGCATACAAACTCGCGTTTTTCAATTGTGTCCTTTGTGCTTTTCGGAGTTAAAGCATAGCATACGGACAACCCAAAATTCAGCGAATTGGCTTTCCAGTCGATTTGCTCGAGCATATTGTTCATACCTAACGAATACGAAAGTTCCGGAGTTACAGCCAGCAGATTCGAAATCGGGATATCATAGCTGACACCGAATTTTAGTCCGCCATACACACCTTTCTTGCCTATAAAGTCGCCGGATTTAGTGCGCTTACGCGATTTTGTATCAGCGAAAATTGCTCCCTCGGAAGTAACTGATTCTGTTTGCTCGTATGACTTACTGATAAACGGAGCGACAAATCCGCCTGCAGAAACGGCAAGCCCTTCTATCAGGTATAACTTCAAATACGACATTATATTAATGTTAGAAAACTTAGCCCTCAAGTTATATGCAACATTTCCGTTTGTGAGCATTCCGCCGGCTAGCAAGTCGGAATATTCGCTTTG
>JAQUZU010000009.1:4236-12268 GCA_028691175.1 Candidatus Kapaibacterium sp.
CATTCCGAGAAAATGATTTTTATTTTGCCGTTTAGTTGCTGAAGAGCGGGCGGAGCAGGCATAAGATTATCACCGTTGTTGCGCTTTTCTTGGCTGATTTTCTTATAGAATTTGTCGTGAATATAGTTAAAATCGACATTGTGCTTGCCAAGTTCGACGAAAAATTCGTCCTGGCTTTTATATTTTAGTTTACGGACTAACTCTTTGAAATCATCATCAGTTAGAACAACGTCAAAATCATTTTGCATAGATATCCACATATCCACACCGATGGACAGATATTTTTTCTGCTCGTTTTTTATAAATTGCGTGATCGCATGTTTTGCTCGCTGAGTAACCACGAATTGCAACCATTTCTTGTCCGGCTTTTGATTTTTAGAATTTAAGATTTCGATCTGATCGCCATTCTTAAGTTTATAATCGAGCGGAACTATTTTACGGTTCACCTTTGCTCCGACGCAAGTATTGCCAATTTCTGTATGAATTGAATATGCGAAGTCCAACGGAGTCGAATCAAGCGGAAGAGATCTGCATTCCGAAGTGTGCGTAAAAATTGTAATGTCGTTTAGCAGATTGTCGTTCGAAGGCTGTTCAATCGGAGTTTCCGGCGTCAAGTCCGCACGCTGTTCGAAAATACTTCTTACGGATTCTACCCATTCCTCGATGTTGTCGCTGTCGAGAATTGATTTGTTGCCAACCTTTCCCGGCTTATATTTAAAGTGTGCAGCCATGCCTGATTCGGCATAGTCGTGCATTTCTTTGGTTCTGATTTGAACTTCGACCGGTCTATTGTCCATGCCGATTACCGCGACATGAATCGAGCGGTAGCCATTTGTTTTCGGCGAGGCGATATAATCTTTGAACGTGCCCGGAATAATGCGGAAAATATCGGAAATAATTCCAAGCACAACGTAACAACTCGATATGTCGGAGGAGTTTACAATAATACGGACTGCGAACAGGTCGAAAAGTTCCTCAATAGGCTTTTGGCGCAGAATAGTTTTGTTATAAATCGAGTAAATGTGTTTTGCTCGACCAAAAACTTCGTAAGTTGCTCCACTTGTTTTCAGCACAAAATTGCTATCTAAGCGTGCAGTGATCGGCTCAATAAATGCCTCAATGTATTGTTCACGTTCCTCGCGTGTAAGTTGGATTGTATTGTTGATTTTGTTGTATTCAGTCGGATTAATTATTCGGAAAGCAATGTCCTCGAGTTCCCACTTGAAATTTCCCAGACCGAAGCGGTGTGCGAACGGGGCGTAAATATCCATTGTTTCTGTGGCAATTTTGAGTTGTCGTGGTTTTGGCAGAAACTCAATTGTTCGCAGGTTGTGCAGCCTGTCTGCAAGTTTAATCAGTATTACGCGAATATCTTTGAACCACGAAAGAATTAGCTTGCGATAATTGTCTATGTCTTTGATTTCGTAGCTTTCGATTAGTTGGATTTGCGAAATTCCCTCAACAAAAGTAGCGATTTCACTGCCAAATTCATTGCGTATATCATCGATTGTAATATCGGAGTTATCGCAAACGTCGTGCAGAAGTGCCGCTGCAACAGAGATATCGTCCAAGGGCAATTCGTTTACAATAATGCGGGCAACTTCGAGCGGATGCGTATAGTAAGGTTTTCCGGATAATCTGATTTGATTTTTGTGTCCGGCGAGACATACTTTGAAAGCATGATTAATCAAATCTATATCGTAATGTTTGAAATTTTTACGACACTCGGAATGCAACAATTCCAGGTCAGTTGCTGAATTGAGTCCGATGACATAATTTGTAGTAAATTCTGCGGAAGGACTTGCTCCATTTTTTGTCATTTCTTTCAAATTCTCCGAATAGTCTGCGATTCATATTATTGAATATTCAAGACGGAAAATTGAAAAAAATAGTGTAAAGAAACGGCTTTATAATTCAACAGATGCCCGGAAAACGGATTTTTCGGATTCTGAAGTCTGCATTTCGAATGAAGCAACATTTCCGGAGGTAGCGGAGTAGATTTTGACTTCCTCTCCGAGATGAACTTCTGCCAAGAAATTCATCGTGATGTGCTTGGCTTTTGAAAACTCCGAAATCGGGAATAGATTAAGCACGTATTCGAGGTATTTCATACTGTACAAGTGGGTGTTGATGTCGATATCGCTGTTTTTGACTTTTAGTGTGTCGGATAGCGATAGGTCGCATGCCTGGAAATTTAATTTGCCAACAACGGGGATTTCTATGTCCGCTTTCGCGGTTGTAATTTCCGAATCAAGAATTGCAGAGAGGAATTTCGGGCGCCGAGTTTCGACGTCAAGTACAACCCAATTACTGCATGCGGTTGCTAGAACTTTTCCTGTGTCGTCATATACGGCAAAACAGCGCTCTGTGCCAAATTTATTTATTGCCCGCACCCAGGTTTTGAATGAAATTTTTTGATTTTTTTGAGGCAGTTCGGTGATATTGAGCATAAATTTAGTCAGCACCCACGTCATTTGATGTGCTTGGAGTTTATCGATTCCAACATTCAGAATATCTGCGTGCAATCCCGCGAGACGCAACATATACGCTCCAAGTTCGGCTATTTTGAGTTGTCCGAAACAGTCGCAACGCTCGTGAAAAACTTCTACATTCATTGTTGCAATCAAATCTTTACTGCTAATCATTTATATTTCCAAACATGTTTTTGAATACAAAAAACGCGTACCATAATTAATGATACGCGAAATTCACTGCGGAGGATGAGGGACTCGAACCCCCAAGGCATCTCTGCCGGCGGTTTTCAAGACCGCTGCCTTACCAATTAGACTAATCCTCCGGTTAAAGAAATATGTACTACACGAGCACATATCGCTTGCAAAAATTTCAAGCGGAGGATGAGGGACTCGAACCCCCAAGGCATCTCTGCCGGCGGTTTTCAAGACCGCTGCCTTACCAATTAGACTAATCCTCCGAAGAGCATAAATGCATTATTTCAAATATCCATCACATTTAAGACTTCAAAATTACGGAGTATTTTTGAAAAATCCAAACAAATTTTAAAAAAAGTCCGAATAATTATTTTTAGCAAAAAAAAGAATACATCCTGCAATAAATAGATTAATAAAATCGTCTTACCTTTTCAATATAAAAGGAATTCGTTAAATTTTGGAGAATTTATGTCGGATACATCGAACAAGAATAAAAAAAATATATTTGGTCAGGACGATAATTCAAACAAGCAAAACCCGCAGGTAAAATTTTTCAAGAATATTGTTATCTGGGTAATTATGATTTCGCTGGCAGTCGTGATGTTTACGATGATGAACAGAATGGAAAAACAGGAATACCCGATTTCTTATACTGAATACAAAACCCTGCTTATAGACGGAAAAATATATAAGGCGAAGATTACAAAATCGCAACTCAACGATTACGATTTCTACGGCGAACTCAAGAGCAATGTTCGAATTTTGGTTGAGGGGCAATATCGCAGCGTAAAGAACTTTAAGACAAAACTTGGCGTGGTAACCGCGGAGACGGAAGCCGAGTGGGAAGAACACGGAATTACATGGACTTACGAAGAAAGTAGCGACGGTTTTTGGAGTGTCATTCTCTCGTTTCTGCCGTGGGTATTGCTGATAGGAATTTACATTTTCTTTATCAGACGTATGCAGGGCGGTGGCGAAGGAGGCGGAAAAAACGGAGTTTTCTCTTTTGGAAAATCACGCGCAAAATTACTGTCCGGAGCACAAAAGAAAGTTACTTTCGCAGATGTAGCCGGGGCAGACGAAGCCAAATATGAGCTGCAGGAAATAATCGAGTTTCTGCGTGAGCCGAGCAAATTCCAGCGTTTGGGCGGAAAAATCCCGCGTGGCGTGTTACTTTTAGGACCTCCGGGTACCGGCAAAACACTGCTTGCGAGAGCAGTTGCAGGAGAGGCAGACGTTCCGTTTTTCAGTATTTCGGGTGCAGACTTTGTCGAAATGTTCGTCGGAGTTGGTGCAAGTCGCGTACGCGATTTATTCGAGCAGGCGAAAAAGAATAATCCTTGTATCGTATTTATAGACGAGATTGACGCAGTCGGACGTCATCGCGGAGCAGGACTTGGAGGCGGACATGATGAACGAGAGCAGACTTTGAACCAATTACTTGTAGAGATGGACGGTTTCGAGCAAAACAGCGGAGTGATAATTATCGCTGCAACCAACCGACCGGACGTACTTGATCCGGCGTTGCTCAGACCGGGACGCTTTGACAGGCAGATTGTCGTAGACCGCCCGGACGTTAAGGGCAGAGAAAGCATTCTGAAGGTGCACACCTCAAAGATACCTTTGGGCAAAGACGTTGATATTGAAGTTATTGCAAAGGGCACACCGGGATTTTCCGGCGCCGATCTGGCAAATATTGTCAATGAAGCGGCACTTCTTGCGGCACGTCGTAATCGCGACAGCGTCACGATGTATGACTTCGAGATGGCAAAGGACAAAGTTACCATGGGCGTTGAGCGTAAGAGCATGGTGATTTCCGATAAAGAAAAGGAAGTTACCGCATACCACGAAATGGGTCATGCGCTTGCCGGAGTATTCCTGACGAATGGCGACCCTGTGCATAAAGTTACGATTATTCCGCGCGGACGGGCATTAGGCGTTACGTCGTATCTGCCAAGCGAAGAGACACACTCATGGAGCAAAGATTACATTGAAACTGCGATTGTTCGTGCATTAGCGGGAAGAGCAGCAGAGAAAATCGTCTTCAATCAGCTTACGACAGGGGCTTCGAGCGACCTTGATCAAGCGACTAAACTTGCGAAAAAAATGGTCTGCAACTGGGGCATGAGCGAATTACTCGGACCGGTAAATTACGCGAGCAACAACGAAGAAGTCTTCCTCGGACGCGAGATTTCCAACACAAAAGATCACAGCGAAGAGACTGCGAAAAAGATTGACTCCGAGATTCGTATGATTTTGACTCAGGCGTCCGAAAGAGCCGAGAAGTTGCTTCTCGAGAACATTGAATTGCTGCATAAGACATCGAAAATACTATTGGAGCGTGAAGTTCTCGAAGGCGAGGAACTCAACATGATAATCAAAGGCGAGGAATTGCCTCCTGTAAATATGAAAAAATTGGAAGCAATGAAGTCTATTAAAATAGACGACCTGAAGTAACAGACCGGCAACATATAATTAAAAGGCAGACGTGGCGTTTTTCGTCAGGTCTGCCTTATTTGCAAATTGTTAAAATAAAACGTGTATTTTTGCGGGAAAATTGTTATTTTAGATTGCCTTTTATGGCGTTATGTTTGAAAAATATTGGTAAAAAAAAATGAAGTTAGATGCGTATTTACAGCCGTTTTTTGTAGAAAAGGAATTGCAGTTTTCGAAGGCTGTGGTGATTATGATTGACGTGTTCCGTGCGAGTACGACTATTTGCGTAGCTCTTAACAACGGTGCGAAAGAAATTTTACCTATAGAAGATGTCGATAAGGCAATACGTTTATACAGCAACCTCGACCGCGAGAGCAGATTTATTGGCGGGGAACGCAACGGCATTCGGCAGGACGGCTTTAATGCGGGAAATTCGCCTGATGATTACCCCACGGAAGCCGTAAAGGACAAGACTGTGATTTTTACGACAACAAACGGGACGCGGGTTTTCAACAAATGCAAGAGTGCGAAAGCGAAGTTTGTAGGGGCGTTTGTGAATTTGCACGCACTTGCGGAGCACATTAAGGAAATGACCATCGCAGACCCCGAAATTGAAGAAATATGCGTAATTTGTGCGGGAAATGAGGGGCAACTCTCATACGAGGACGCGACTTGTGCCGGGGCGTACATTAATTGTTTTAAAGAGATGTTATCGGAGTGTGAACTCACAGATGCGGCGCTGGTTGCCTCGGCGATTTATGAGCGACACAAAAATGAACTGTATGAGTTCGTGTCTAATCGCGAACACGGTAAGTATTTGAAAAGTATAGGATTAGAGAAAGACACCCAAATCGCTATGCAGATAGATTCGTGTCAGGTTATTCCGCAAATAGAAGGAAATATTATTAAGATAGCAAAATAAATTGAGTCATATAGGGGGAAAAAGTGGCTAAATCTGATGATGTTGTGATTCATCGAGTGGGGAAAAAAAGCAACAAAAAGAGTTCCGGCACGAAGCCGAAGATAAATTCCGACAAGCAAAAATATGACCGTCAATTCGGGCGGAACATCAAGATACTTTCCGTCGGGCTGATGATTGTAGCATTTTTTGTGCTGCTTGCGTTAGTCTCATATACGCCGGCGGACGAGGCGTTTCTGAATATCGAACTGCGGGATTTGTTCGGCTTGCTGAAGGCAAACGAACACATTATCGAGATTGCCGAGCAGACGCATAACTGGCTTGGTCTGACCGGTGCGTATATTGCGAATTATTTATACAATTACACTTTCGGCTATGCTGTGATATTCAGTCCGGTGATTCTGTTTTTGTGGGCGCTTGACTTGTTCAAACTGCAGAAAATCAGCGAAAAAGTGCTAAAAAATACAATGCTGTACCTGATTTTTGGGTTACTGTTTGCAGGCATAATGGGCGTAATCGGCAAGTTGGAGTGGATTGAGATGCAGCCGAAGGAATGGTCGGGAATAGTCGGCTATTACATTGCGTCGGTGCTGTACAGTATTCTCGGCGGGATCGGTTCGCTTGTAGTGCTGGGAATTTCCGCACTGGTAACGGCTTATTACGGCTTTGATATTCAGCCTGACAAGATTAAAGAAGCGGCGGAAAATATCTCTGCAAATATCGCCGAAAAGAGGGAAAACGCGGGCGAAGCAAAGGGAAATTCGATACTTCACAAAATAACGTCTCCATACAGGAAATTACTCGAATATACGAAACGGGAAGCCCCGGGCGACGAAATACCGGAAGAAACAGAGGCTCCACAGCCAAAAAATATCGCCACAGACACGCCGATCACCGCTCAGGCAGAGGCACCGGGCACTGTCGTGAATTCCGAGTTTGCGAATACGGCTCGAATTGTTCGCGAAAATATCGGGCAGGACGAGGAAATTAAACTCAATTTACAGGACGAAATCCCCGAGACACAGGCGGGATTTGTCGGAATAAGAAATCACTCTATTCCTATTGCCGAGAGTGTGGAGAGCCAACCCGTTGAAGTGCCAAAACCCGCCGAAGTTCTCATCAATAGGCCGAAGGGACTTCGCACGGTGGCGGCAGTTGCAGGAGCTGAAGCGGGAGAAATTATGGCTGAAAGTGCGGTTGCGAGTGCTGCGGGCAAGATTAACATCGACTTGCACAAGGACATGGCAGAGGTAGCCAGAGGCGAGGAACTCCTCGTTGATAAAAAGACAGAGGTAATCGCGCTCAATCCGAATCAGACTGCCCCAATTGCGGAAACGGAGAATATGCCCATCGAAATAAATGACGAACAGGCGTTCGATTCACACGAAAACGACGCCCAAGTCAGCCCTATACAGGCACTCGATACAGAGATTTTCGCGGAAGACACGCCTGATGTAGCGGAAATTGAAAGCGCAGGCGATGCGGAGCAGTCGCCGAGCGAGCGCGGTTCGCAGAGTAAACTCAATCTGTACGTGAATGAGCCGGTGGAGAATGAGGTAATTCCTATGACGCCGAAATCCCCGATTTCAGTGATGTCGCTGATTGAAGCAATTAGGTATACTGCACCAAAAATTAATTTATTGACAGAAAACAACGAGGAAATCAAGGTCGATGAGGAGGAACTCAAGGCTAATGCAAAGATTTTGCAGGAGAAACTCGAGACGTTCAAGATTTATATCGAAAACCTGACCATCACACCCGGACCGGTTGTTACGCAGTACGAGTTCGTACCTGCGGCAGGCATTAAGATTAGTAAAATCAGCAACTTAGCGGACGATATAGCAATGGCTCTGAAAGCTCCGGGCATTCGAATTATCAGCCCGATACCGGGCAAAGGAACGGTCGGCATCGAGATTCCGAACAAAAATCCTGCGCTCGTGCACTTCAGTTCGATTATTCGCTCGCCGAATTTCTACGAAAATCACTACCGTTTGCCGCTTGCATTGGG
>JAQUZU010000009.1:12368-27586 GCA_028691175.1 Candidatus Kapaibacterium sp.
ATTCACCTTGTTGTGGCTACTCAGCGCCCGTCGGTCGATGTGATTACGGGTATAATTAAGGCGAATTTCCCCGCGAGAGTTGCGTATTTGGTAGCATCTAAGATAGATTCGAGGACGATTTTAGACGTTATGGGCGCGGAACAGTTGCTCGGCAACGGCGATATGCTGATTTTGACGGGTAATTCTCCGAAGCCTATCCGCGTGCAGAATGCGTTTATTTCGACTGATGAGGTGGAGGCTGTATGCGATTATATCGGCAACCAGAAGGGTTTTTCCGAGCCGTACTATCTGCCAAGTGTGCAAGAAGAGAGTGCCGAAAGCACTATGATTGACAAAGATGACCGCGATCCGTTATTCGAAGAGGCAGCGAGACTTGTAATTCGTCAGCAGACCGCGTCGGTCTCGCTACTGCAACGCAGGTTGAAAATCGGATATGCGAGAGCGGGCAGAATTGTAGACCAACTCGAGGCAGCAGGCGTTATCAGCCAATTTGACGGAAGTAAGTCTCGAAGCGTGTATCTCGAGTCGGAAATTGATTTGCAGGCAATTTTATAGTGGGAATATTTATTAAGTAAACATTGTAACTTATTGGAATTATTATCACTTGTAGAATAGGATTGCGGGTCTCTTAGCCCTTCCTTCGGAGGGGTTGGGGAGGTTTCTTCCGGGGGATTGCGGGTCAAGCCCGCAATGACGGCGTGCGTTCGTGGGAGTGGCTTCTATGAACTATAAATGAAAATGTGCATTTTTCCCCGAACCGTATACAAACACGTGGTACAAGTGGTACAAGTGGTACAAGTGGTACAAGTGGTACAGGTGGTACAAACTGACCTCAGGGGATTGCGGGTCAAGCCCGCAATGACGCCCACGTTCGTGGGCTTTTAAGTCGAGGTGCTTCGCGACCTCTCCTACGTTCGCAATGACGCCGCACTTTTTCTACTCGAAGAGGGGTCGCGTAGCACCCCTCATGATAAACCCACGAACGTGGGTGGTACAACAAATATAAGGATGTGAAATTTGAAAATAGTATACATGGGGACGCCCGAGTTTGCTGTCCCGACATTGAAGAAATTAGCTGCGGAATACACTGTTTCGGCGGTGGTAACTGCTCCGGACAAGCCAAAGGGACGTGGTAAGCAGGTTTTGCCGAGCGAGGTGAAACTCGCGGCTCTTGAGTTGGGTCTGCCTGTTTTGCAGCCTGAGAGCCTTAAATCGGCGGAATTTGCGGAGGAAATTCGCCGCCTTGCACCCGATATTATCGTAGTGGTAGCGTTTCGGATTCTGCCTCGCGAGGTGTATTCGCTTGCACGGCTTGCAAGTTTTAATATTCACGGAAGCCTTTTGCCGAAATATCGCGGCGCAGCGCCGATTAACTGGGCGATTATCAACGGCGATAAAGCCACAGGGCTGACCTCGTTTATCCTGCAGGACAAAGTCGATACCGGAAATATAATGCTTCAGACAAGCGCGGAAATAGGCGATACGCAGACTTTCGGGGAGTTATACGAGTATCTGATGGCACAAGCCCCGCAACTTGCCTGCGACACGATCGAAATGATTGCAAATGGCGACTACCCGAATATTGCGCAGGACGAGGCGAAAGCGACCCCTGCACCGAAGATTTTCTCGAATGACTGCAGAATCATCTGGAATATGCCTGCGCAGAGCATCAAAAATGTCATCAACGGGGTTTCGCCTGCACCGGGCGCTTGGACGATGTGGAACGGCGAGCGCCTGAAAATTTTACGTGCTAAGTGCGTGAATACATTAGGCTTAAGTGCCGGAGAATACGAGATTACAAAGAAGGGATTTCTGGTGCAATGCGGCAGCGGCGCGATTGCAGTCCTCGAATTGCAGTTGCCCGGAAAGAAACGCCAAGACATCGCAAGTTTTCTGAATGGTCAGCGTAACGAGTCGAAAGGGAAGATGGATCAGCCCTAAGTTCAATTATGCGTGAAATAATGCAATATTTGCGCACGAACAGCGTCTATTACACATTGCAATGAAAAATTATTAATGGAGTGAAATATGGTAAAGCCGATAAATAGTTTTGTGGTTACGGCAAAGTTGCCCAAGAGAATTGCGTGCTTACGCGAACTTGCGATGAATTTCTGGTGGTGCTGGAACTCGGAGGCAAAGGAAATCTTCGTCCGAATCGACCGCGATTTGTGGGATGAAGTCAATCATAACCCCGTGCAACTTATTAACCGCATCGGGCAGAAGGCTCTCGAAGAACTCGCTACGCAACAGGATTTTGTGAGTTATCTCGACTACATTTATGCGCAATATAAGCAATATATGAACGCTGATTCGTGGTGGAATACGCATCAAAACACCAAAACGCACTGTGTAGCGTACTTCTCGACCGAATACGGCATAAACGAGTCGTTTCCGAATTACTCGGGAGGTCTCGGCATCTTGAGTGGCGATCACTTGAAGTCCTCGAGCGACCTCGGACTGCCCCTCGTTGGGGTAGGATTGCTCTACCAACAGGGCTATTTCCGCCAGCATCTCATGCAAAACGGCTGGCAAACCGAATCGTATAATTACAATGATTTCTACTCCATGGCACTCGAAGAAGTCTTCGACCGCGACGGCAAGGCGTTGCTTATCGAAATGCAATTCCCGAAAGGGCGCGTTTATACGAAAGTATGGAAACTTGCAGTCGGCAGGGTAACACTATTTCTGCTCGACACAAATATCAGCGAAAATCTCGAGGAATACCGCGATATCACCGACCAACTCTACGGCGGAGACCGCGAAACACGCATTCAGCAGGAAATTGTCCTCGGTGTGGGCGGAATGCGCGCACTCATGGCGATGGGCATCGAGCCTGAAGTCGTCCATATTAACGAAGGACACGCCGCGTTTGCACTGCTCGAGCGCACGCGGGTCATTATGCAAAAATTCGGGGTAGACTTCCAAACTGCTGTGCAAATCTCGAAAAGTTCATCTGTTTTCACTACTCATACGCCTGTTCCGGCAGGAAATGAAGCATTCGAAATCGACAGAATTAAAGCATATTTCACGATATTTTTACCTAAAATAGGCATAAGTGAAGAGCTTTTCACGTCTCTTGGGCAAATAAGCGGACAAAATGACGGCAAGTTCTCGATGACAATTCTTGGCTTGAAGATGACCGCATATCACAACGGAGTGAGCAAACTTCACGGCGAAGTGTCGCGCAAAATGTGGCACGAACTGTGGGCGGATTTCCCCGAAAAAGAAGTCCCTATCGACCATATTACAAACGGAATCCACACGATGACTTGGGTTGCACGCGAGCTAAGAGATTTATATGACAGGTACTTATCGCCACGCTGGAGAATCGACCCGAGCAACGCGGACGCCTGGAAAAATATCGACATAATCCCTGCAGAAGAGATCTGGCGTGAGAAATTGCGCCGCAGAGTTCGCCTCGTGCTGTTCGCCCGCGGATACCTGAAGATCCACCAACGCAACTTCCTCGGAGCGGAGGAAATCTGCAAAATTGACGAATACCTCGACCCGGATGCGCTTACAATCGGCTTTGCACGCCGTTTCGCGACATATAAGCGTGCATTACTGCTGTTTTCGAACATGGAGCGCCTGACGAAAATCCTAAACAACCCCGATAAACCCGTTCAAATTATTATCGCAGGCAAAGCCCACCCGCACGACACGCAGGGCAAGGAAGTTATACAGGCGATCATCGCGAAAATACGCGAATATCACCTCGAGCGGAAAATAGTTTTCCTCGAAGATTACGACATGATTATAGCGCGTTTCCTCGTAAAAGGCTGCGACGTATGGCTGAATAACCCGATTCGACCGATGGAAGCTTCCGGCACAAGCGGAATGAAGGCGGCACTAAACGGCACGCTGAATTGCTCGATACTCGACGGCTGGTGGGACGAAGCGTATAACGGCGAAAACGGCTTTGCAATCGGCAATGGCGAAGAGTACGACAACCCGCAGGAGCAGGACATTATCGAGGCAGGAGCACTCTATGACACGCTCGAAAACGCAATTGTAGAGACATTCTATGACCGCGAAGACTTCCGCGGACTGCCCGAGAGATGGATTAAAATGATGAAAAACGCGATTAAGACAATCGCGCCAGAATTCTCCACCGCACGCATGATAAAGGACTATACCGAAATGTTCTACCTGAATGCAGGCGAAAACTACGCCATGATGACCGCCGAGAACGGCGCACTTGCACGCGAAATCATGCAGTGGAAGAACACTATCGCCGAGAAGTTCCCGCATGCGAAAATTACTAAAGTTGAAATGGTGAAACAAAGTGTGACAGACATGACAGCAAAAAACATACTGCCCCCGGAAGAAATGCAATCCGCTGTCACGGGTGTCATGCCTGTACCACTTGTACCACCTGTACCACCACTTTGTATACCGAATGGGGGATTATGCACAACTTCTGTACCACTTGTACCACTTGTACCACGTGTTTGTATACGGTTCGGGGAAAAATGCACAGACAGCAAGAATTATGTAGGCGAGCAAGTTAGTCTGCATATTGTGGTTGATTTGGCGGGTCTCTCTTCTAATGATGTGATAGTTCAGATTCTCTACGGAGCAGTTAATGCTCAAGGGGAAATCTCCAATCCTCGTGTAGCTGATTGCAATTTAATTGCAGGTACTGAAAACGAATACGAGGGTAGCTTTGAATGTTCAGATGCGGGTATGCAGGGGTATACCTGCAGACTTATCCCTTATCGTAAGGAATTAGTAAGATTTACAGATATGTTTAAATGCACTTGGGCTTAAGAGTATTTATCAAGTAAACATTCTAAGTATTTAGAAATTATAGAGAGTAGAGACGTTGCGTTGCAACGTCTCTTTCTTTTAGAACATAAAGAGATGTTAGAAATAGAATACTTGTTAAGTAAGCGAAATACAGACCGACCTCGGGGGATTGCGGGTCAAGCCCGCAATGACGCCCACGTTCGTGGAAGTAACTTCTATGAACCATAAATGAATTTGTGCATTTTTCCCCGAACCGTATACAAACACGTGGTACATGTGGTACAAGTGGTACAAACTGACCTCAGGGGATTGCAGGTCGAGCCCGCAATGACGCGGCACTTTTTGGGGATTGCGGGTCAAGCCCGCAATGACGCCGCACCCTTTCTACTCGAAGAGGGGTCGCGTAGCACCCCTCATGATAAACCCACGAACGTGGGTGGTACAAAACATGATACAAACAATATACTTCACTATTTAATCGTCTTTATAAATTCATATATAAACGAAAAAACAGGCTGACAAATGGACAACATAGAAGATAAAATCAGGCAAATTCCACTCTTCGATGCAAACGGGCATGCAGAGGTCTCGCAGGCAGAACGCGAAGAGATGATCGCCGAGGTAACCCGCAAATACAACGAAATATTCGACATCCTGCGAATCTCGCCCAACGACCCAAACAGCGTGGACACTCCGCACCGCATCGCGAAAATGCTCGTAAATGAACTCTTTGCAGGGCGTTTCGCCGCTCCTCCGCAAAACACGGTTTTCCCGAACCGAAAGGGCTGCGACGAACTGATAATCAGCAAAGGCATTACCGTAATGAGCATGTGCTCGCACCATTGGCAACCGATTTCGGGCGTCTGTGCAATCGGCTACCTGCCGGATAAGTCGGTAATCGGTGTCTCGAAACTCTCGCGCGTAGTTGATTGGTTCTCGCGTCGCGGGCAAATTCAGGAAGAACTCGGCGAGCAAATCGCAGACTATTTGGAGGAATTAATCCACCCGAAGGCACTCGGAGTCGTCATCAAAGCAAAACACTATTGCATGATTGCACGCGGTGTAAAAGGCTCGGAAGCAAACTCGCAGATGGTAACTTCGGTTATGCGCGGATACTTGCGCTCGAATGACCGCCTGAGAAACGAATTTCTTAAACTGATTTCGCAGAAGTAATCCTGCATAATTTCCAACAAGTTACAGCGTTTACTTGAGAAGTCTTTACATGTGGGTGTGACAGCCGTGACAGCCAAAAACATATTGTCCCGACAAGAAATGAAATCCGCTGTCACGGCTGTCACAGCGTGGGTAGAAAGAGAAGAAACCTCCCCGTCCTTCGGACACCCCTCCAAAGGAGGGGGATAAAAACATACATTCTTTGACAAGGGAGCATGCTCCCTTGTCATGGGAAAAACGCAACCCCCCGGAAGACGTACTTTCTTATAGCAAGACAAGGGGATAAATCCCCTTGTTATCTCTATTTTCTTTTAACAAGGGGTTTCAACCCCTTGTGCGAGTGTATCGGGTATGGAAGAGACAAGGGAGCATGCCTCCTTGTCATGGGAAAAACGCAATCCCCTGAGGGAAGTCTGTACCACTTGTACCACATGTACCACGTGTTTGTATACGGTTCGGGGAAAAATGCAATCCCCAAAAGGGCACGGACAATTATATATATAATAAGGATGTGAAATTTGGCGAATTTAGAATACGAAAAGGCTCATCAGGCGGAATATCCCGTAATTGCAGGGGTAGATGAGGCGGGTCGCGGCCCTCTTGCGGGTCCCGTAGTTGCCGGAGCGGTAATTCTCCCTCGCGAGTTCGACGCGGAAGGGCTGATAGACGATTCTAAAAAACTGACTGCGAAACAACGTGAACATGCCTTTGAGCAGATAACAGCCAAGTGCATTTGGGGCGTGGGCGAGGTCTCTCCTGCGGAAATTGACGAAATCAACATCTTGCAGGCTACGATGAAAGCAATGCGCCTCGCAGTCGAGGCACTGCGCGTAAAGCCCGATTTTCTGCTAATCGACGGAAATTACTACTCGAATGTCGGGATTCCCTTCGAGACGATAGTCAAAGGCGACTCAAAATCGCTCTCGATTGCCGCCGCATCGATTATTGCAAAAGTCTTCCGAGACCGCTACATGACTGAAATTGCCGATAAGAAATACCCCGGATACGGTTTTGCACAGCATAAGGGCTATCCTACAAAAAAACATTTCGAATTAATTAAAAAAAATGGTATTTCCGATATACATCGCATTACTTTTTTACGTAAATTTGTAAGTAGAGAAACTTCGATTGATGAGCAAATTTAATAACATAAAAGGTAACGACAGATGAATATTTGTTTTAAAGGGATTAGAGCAGTAAATCCGGCTCAAAATCTTGACGAAACGGTAAATCTTTGGATAAAAGACGGTGCGATTGCACATTGCGACAGTTCTGCACCGAAATTAGACCCCGGCACCGAGCAAATCGACGGCAAAGACCTCGTAGCCGCGCCGGGATTTTTCGATATGCACGTTCATTTCCGCACTCCGGGCGAGGAGAATGAGGAAGACATCAACACGGGCTGCGCAAGTGCCGCAAATGGCGGATTTACAGGCGTTGTCTGCATGCCGAACACGACTCCGTGCGTGGATTCGGTTGCAGTAGTCGAATTAATAGAAAACAAAGCAAAAGGCAAACTTGTCGACGTAAAAGTCGCCGGAGCAATTACAAAGAACCGCGAAGGAAAGCAAATCTCTGAAATGTTTGAACTTAACGACGCCGGAGTTCCTTTCTTTACAGACGACGGCAGTTGCGTAATGTGCACCGAAACTCTAAAGCGTGCTTTTGATTATGCACTTACTCGCGACCTTTTGATCGCACAGCACTGCGAGGATCACACCCTTACCGAAGGCTTTTCGGTAAATGAATCGATTTTCGCAACTAAATTGGGGCTGAAGGGCTATCCTTCGATTGCAGAATCAAATATTGTATTCCGCGACATTGAAACTGCAAAATACATCGGGAATTGCCGTTATCATGTGATGCATATCTCGACCGCTCGCTCGGTTGAACTCGTCCGCGAAGCCAAGAAAAACGGTGCGCGAGTAACCGCAGAAGTCGCTCCGCATCACTTCACGCTCGATGATTCAATCATCGCATCTTATGATACAAATATCAAAATGAACCCGCCACTACGCGATAAATCGGATATCGAGGCTCTAAAGCTCGGCTTGAAAGACGGCACAATCGACGCTATTGCTTCCGATCATGCTCCGCACGCACTCCACGAGAAAGACGTAGAATTCGAACTCGCTCCGTGTGGAATTGTCGGATTAGAGACAGCGCTGCCCCTTGCGATGACGGAATTAGTCCATACAGGCGTGCTCTCCATCGGGCAACTTGTTGAAAAAATGGCTGTAAATCCTCGCCGTATCTGCGGCTTGAATGTTCCCGAAATCAAACTTGGCGAGCTGGCAAACCTGACTGTCTTCGCTCCAAACGAAGAATGGCATATCTCCACGAAACACTTCAAATCGAAGTCGAAAAACTCGCCGTTCAATAATTTTGTGGTAAAAGGCAAACAAAAATATGTTTTTAACAATAATCAGGTAATCAATTGCGTCTTATAATAACGAAATAAACGGGCGGTAATCGTTTTTACCGCCCACACATAATGTGGTATTCATATAAGGAATTTAGTCATGAAATCCGAAAAAGATAAAGACTCTAAGCCGAAATCGGAAAAGTTAGAGCTGGCACAAGATATGTTGATGAAAGAACTTGTAACAAAAGAAATGAAAGAAAAACTTTCGAAACAGATCGATAGCGAAAACCCGAAAATCATTGACGCCATAAAGTCTCTTTTGCATGATTCAAATGATTAATTATGTGTGTGATAATCTGCATTATGTAAACTAAAATTAAAGTATATGTCCCCCTTTGTAACTATTTTTCTATTGAAAGGATTAGCGATGAAAGAATTTTTTAACACACGCAACCTTGCTATCATAGGTATTATTTGTTTAGTAGCACTTTTCAGACTTTTAGAGCACTATTTCGGCATAAACATGAACATTACTCCTGTGATGGCTGTTTCACTTTT
Source organism: Candidatus Kapaibacterium sp. (assembly GCA_028691175.1). Lineage (GTDB taxonomy): Bacteria > Bacteroidota > Ignavibacteria > Kapaibacteriales > UBA2268 > CALLXS01. The sequence continues at coordinate 21,214 of JAQUZU010000009.1, forward strand.
CGGCGGTGCTTATTTCAGTAACAAGAAAGCCGCTTATCTGACACCAATGATTGCAATGCTTTTAAGCGACATAGTTTTAGGCTTCCACAGCACAATGTTTGCTGTTTACGGCTCGTTGCTTCTCGGCGTATTACTTGGCACGAAAATGCAAAACAGAATTTCGGCTCTTCGCGTAGCAGGCTCTTCGCTTGCCTCTTCGTTTTTGTTTTTCATTATAACTAACTTCGCATGCTGGGCTATGTATTATCCGACTAACTTTGCCGGTTTAGTAGATTGCTATACTTTGGCAATTCCGTTCTTCAGAACCGGACTTATCGGTGATTTGGTATGGTGTACAGTCCTTTTCGGAGCATTTGAACTCGCAGGCAAATATGTTCCTGCTTTGGCAAAATCTGAAACTAAATAGTATAGATTTTAATACAACAAAAGGCAATTCACTCGTTGGGTTGCCTTTTTTAGTTTACATAATTCTCAAGGAAACGTGTCATTGCGTGGCGCCCCACTTTCTATCTGTAGGAGGAGTCGCGAACGTGGGCGTCATTGCGGGCTTGACCCGCAATCCCCCAAGGTCAGGTTGTACCACATGTACCACTTGTACCACGTGTTTGTATACGGTTTGGGGAAAAATGCACGAAGTCATTGCGTGGCGCCCCACTTTCTATTTGTGAGAGGGGTCGCGAAGCACCCCGACTTAAAAGCCCACGAACGTGGGTACGGTTTGGGGTAAAATGCAGGGCTTAGTCGTTCGGCTTAATCTTTTCAATTACTCTGATTGGCTCGATAATATTTTTTATTTTGGAGATATTAATCAGCCGTAATAGCAGCGTATCCGTAATTTCCTGCCCTTTCGCTACCAAGACAAACTGTTCTTCGTCCCGCAACGGCTCCGCGAGTATCATTCCGATTCGCAATGATTTAAACGGAATTGCCCTAATCACAAAGCTCCCGCTTGTCATTTTGTTAATAGTCATTAATGCCGTAAATGCTTTAGGATCATAGAAATACGAGTTCACCCTCATTTCGTTGATTATCATCATATTGGGCTTGCCGAGCAACTGATGCCTGCAAAAATCGAACGCGACCTTCAGAATTCGTGACGTTAACGGCAGTTTATCACCGGTTACATCGCTATTTTTCGGAAAAGACCCGTCATAGGCATGCAACTGAAATCCGACCGCATTTGCAACGTTCGCCAAAGTCGGGATATTTTGAATCATTTGGGAGCCCCGCTCGGGGAATCCTTCGACTACTCTTTTCTCGGCATCATTCATCAACATTCCACGATATAGTTTATTGGTCAGCTCCGGCGACATGTTCAGGCAGCCAAGCTGCGATACTAAAGCACTGATTTCAACCTCCCATGTATTCCGCAACTGCATTTGCACAGCAATACCGTTCGCTACGGCTCGTATCTGCAAAGCCTGTTTCATCGCAATCGGATTTATGTTCGCCAATATGTCGATCAAAATCTTAATAGTACCCTTTACAGTCCTGTTCAGAATGTCTTTTTCAGCCGCAAGCACTTCAAAATGACGAATGCCCTCGTTTAAAACGGTAATAAGTTGCTCGGAAAGAATCGGTTTAGTCAGGAATCTGAATATATTTGCTTCGTTAACTGCAGCCTTTGCAACCTTCATGTCGGCAAATCCCGAGATAAGAACGCGCAGCGTGTCCGGGGATATATTCTGCATATGCGTCAGCAGTTGAATACCGTTGACTTTTGGCATAGAATAGTCGCTTACCACCACTGCAAATGGCGGTTCCGAGTGCACAATATTTATCGCCTCCTCAGCATTAACAGCAGTTTTTATCACAAAAAAACTTCGCAATGTTCCCTGGTAAGTCGATAAAATATCGATATCGTCATCAACCAACAATATTCTGTTGTTCATTTATTCGCCTCGATGCTATAGGACTGCTCATTTTTTAGTAAAAACCGTTTCACAAAATTTGACGTATCAAGTATATATATATTTTAAGTAATAAAAAAATAATCGATTTAAGTATAAATAATTATAGTAATATAGTACAAGAAAACATTTGGAATAATCGTGCAAATTATGTATTTTTGAAGTTGCATGAACGCTATGGAAACGAAATTTTCAGAAAACTAATCTTATGATATCACGCAGAGAAATATTAAAAGATCTGTTGGTCGCGCCATTTGCTGCAAAAGCGGCACGTTCCGAATCGCTTGCAACGCTTACTAAAGCGGAGACACTCGATATTGGTGCTTCTAACCTGATTGTCCCACGTGCCCTTACGAAAGGCTCGAAGATAGCAATTACTGCTCCGGCGAGCCCGTCTTCTACATGGGAAGTAAACGGGCTGGTCTCGAAATTTCGTGCTCTCGGCGTGGAATGCGAAATCGGCGAAACAGTCAAGCAACGCAACAGTTCGACACGCTATCTCTCCGCCCCCGATGACCGCAGATTAGACGAACTAATGGGGTATTTTCTTCGCGATGACATAGACGGAATATTCTGTGCTCGCGGCGGCTACGGCGTAATGCGCATTCTCGAAAAATTAGACTATGCAGAAATTGCCCGCCACCCGAAAATACTCGTTGGCTATAGCGACATCACGGCACTCCTGTTTGCTCTCTACTCACAGTGCGGATTGGTCTGCTATCACGGTCCGGTCGCCTCTTCCCAATTCGATGAATTCACCACTATGCACATGCTTAAAGTGCTGTTTAGCGGCTATTCGGACGGCATTATCGAGTACACGGCTCCCAACTTGGAGATTATCTCCCCCGGGACTGCTACAGGCCAGTTAGTCGGCGGAAACCTCACAATGGTTTCCGGAATGCTCGGTACTCCGTATGACGTCGATACAGCCGGAAAAATAATTTTCCTCGAGGAGACTCGCGAAGAACCGTACAAAATCGATCGTATGCTGACCCAAATGATACTAGCCGGCAAATTCAAAAACGCCTCGGGAGTTATCCTCGGAAATTTCGAATATCTGAAGGGTAATCGTAACTTTTTCCCGGGACGTTCGTTTTCTACTATGCAGGTGCTTGTCGATCGCCTCGGCGGACTGGGAATCCCCGTTATGTTTGGCATTCCGTTTGGGCACATGCAGAAAAAAATGACTCTTCCGCTCGGCGTAAATGCCGCCATCGACACCGCAAAGAAATCTTTTTCAATTATAGAACGCGCTATTTGTTAATAAATCTTTTGAGAAATCTATGAAAAAAACTAATACTATCTCTCACTTTCTGATTGCAGTATTGCTCTTTGTACTGCAAACTGCCGTGCTTTGGGCGCAAAGTTTCTCGGTATCAGAAATAGATGTATCGAATTTTCCGCAAATATCTTCGTACTTCGTCACTCTTGACGCAAACGGAGAGTCAGTCGAAAGTTTTTCGCCTAATGATTTTATTGTAACGGAAAATAACAAGGACTTAAGTCCTACTGTCTCTATTGAATGTGATGATATTCTGACAGATCCTCCGCTGAACATTTGCCTTGTTATCGACCAAAGTAACTCGATGAATGCACTTTCCGATCCTTCCAATCCGAGTTCGGAAAAATATCTCCAATGGGTAAAAGAGGGAGCTTCTTCGTTTATTAATGCACTGAATTTCTCTAACGGTACTCAAGTTGAAATTATCGGTTTCGCTTTAGGCATGAGAATACTCCGCACTTTTACAAGCGACAAAAATGCTCTGCTCTCTACGATTAACGGAATGGTGTTTGCCGGCGGAACAAATTATAACTCCCCACTGCTCGACACTCCGAATGGTGCGATTGCCCAACTGCGATATAACACTCCGCCCGATGTTCGTCGTGTAATCGTCTTCCTGACCGATGGCGACCCTGATGAGCAATTCGAAACCAAGGTTTTAGAAATAATCGATGGAGCAAATGCTGCAAACATTCAAATTTATGCCATAACCATGAATATAGATGTGAAATATGACCTGCAAACAATTGCTTCGAACACAGGCGGAAAGGCATTCCCGGTAAAGACAAAAGCAGAACTCAACAGCGTATATGCACAAATCGCCAGCGACATTAAAAGCAAGAAAATATGCAAACTCAACTGGACTGCAAACTATGGTTGCGGTGTAGACGATTATAACCGCCAAGTTGCGATAACATACAAAGGTTTTGAATCCCCCAGAGTGGTAAATACTCAATATACTGCCCCGAGCGGAAGTATTGCATCTACGACTGTTTCGCCGTCGATTCAGTTCTTTGATGACCCGGAGGTCGGAGTTAATGTAGATAAACTCATTACAATTTCACCGCAAAATTCGGACATTACTATTCAAAGCAGCCAAATTACTCCGTCAAAATATTTCTCGGTTGTCGATTGGGATGCGAATAGCGATGCTACGGTCAATTTCCCGATTACTATCAAAAAGGGAAATTCGCAAACAATTAAAGTTCGCTTTACGCAGCAAGATGCAAAGTCATATCGCAAGGCAGATTTAGTCCTTCACTCGGAACCGTGCGATTTGTATATCGATTTAGTAGGAGGGCTTTCGCAGGTTAATATTGTCTCGCCGAATGGCGGTGAGTTCTTTTCTACTTGCGATACAGTCGAAATAAAATGGGGCGGCGTCGATGCCTATACCCCGGTAAACCTGTATTATCATACCGCAAATCTCGGCTGGAACTTGATCGCAAAAGATGTTTCAGGATTATCTTATCGCTGGAAACCGCCCTATCCGTCTAATTCATATATGATAAAGGCCACTGTATACTCTGCTGCCGAAACTGTCTGGCTCAAATCTTTTGGCTCTACTGCAAATGAAGAACTCAAAGGATTGATTCTTCATCCGAGCGGGAACTATTTGTATGTTTGCGGTCAATACTCCGGCGAAATGCAGATAGAAGATCAAAATATCTCTGCCGGAAAAAACAAAGACGTCTTTGTCGCACAATTCACATCGGACGGACAATTGGTCTGGATTAAAACCATTACAGGCAAATACGACGAAACAGTAAACAGCATGTGTATGGATTCCGAAGGTAATGTCTTCATTACCGGCAAGGCATACCAGAGCAGTTCGTTTGAGAACTACTCCCCGCAAACTGCAAGTTCAAGCCTGCCATACATGTATGTGGCAAAATATAATCCCGACGGCGTTCGTGTTGGTTTATTTACCCTCGCTGCAACCAATGCTTATACGAGTTTCGAAGCCGAAGGCCTGTATGTTCAAAATCTTGAATCTACCCGGCAAATCCGCGTACAGGGAAATTATAGAAATGAGCTTAAAGCAAATTCAATTAACCTCTCTAAGACCGGTACACGTTTTTCGGTAACACTTTCTGCAGAGGAATTAATCCTGAACAGTTCCACTAACAGCTGGCTAACAGGAAATGTGCCAACTCCGCTCACGGCATATGACAGCGACGGAAACCAATTTATCGGCACAAACTTCACTAATTCCATTACGAAAGGGCATCTTAGCAGAAAAAGCAATGGCGGCGATGATATTGCCATTTATAAAGTCGGTACAGCAAAGTCAACAGAAGACGAATGCGATGCGACATTTGCGGTTGCAAACATAGAATTGCAATTCACGCAAACGGAAGTCAATATGGGCGACTGCCTGATTGGCGACGTTGTCAACCAAACAGTCTCCGGCTTAATCACCAATGTCGGCGAAATTCCTGCATACATTACGCGTCAGACTTTGGAAAATAACGATGAATTTCAGATAGTAACCGATTTAACTCAGGGAGGAATCCTCCCCGGAGAAAGCCAAGTTGTTGCTTTCCGTTTTATGCCAAAACAAAAAGGTACTATAAGCACAACCATGTCTATAGATATCGAGTGTGGCAATACGATTTCACTCACGCTGCTTGGTAACGGAGTTTGCACATTCTCTGCTCTCGACACGCTGAATTTTACAAATACAGCAATCAACAAAACGTCCGACCAGACTTTTAGTGCGGTATTCCATAATCCGAACCCGGTAGATATTCAAATCTATCCGGAAATTATTGGTGCGGACGCACAATATTTCCACTTGCTTGAACCGACCGGTTCATACTTGGCACCTGCAAATTCGGATATCGATTTCAAAATTCAATTCGCTCCGACCGAAGAAAGAACATATACGGCACAGATGATTTACAATGCTCCCTCGGAGTGCAGTTCTTCGGACACGACTCAACTCGTCGCCGATGGCGTAAATGGCGATCTGCTTTTGACCGGTTGCAATTTCGGGGCGTATCGCCTTCTGACTGAAAACACTCTCGATAATAGTGGCACTGATGCCAATATTACGATTCATAATTCGAGCGATTACCCTGCTGTTATTACAACGATTGCGTTTGCAAATCCGACTGAGGCACAGAATGCTCGTTTTGAATTTGTTCAACTTCCGGATTTGCCATACACAATTGCCGGT
>JAQUZU010000010.1 GCA_028691175.1 Candidatus Kapaibacterium sp.
TAATGGGAATTTTGCCGTTCGAAAATCAACTCTACCTCATCAAAATGCGTGGCAAAGACATCAAAACAGTTATCACGAACAGTAACCCATATGTTGCAGGTGTAGACGTAAAAAGCGATTTTAAACTCGACGCCGGCGGAATGCTCGACGACACAACATATTATCAAGTCTTAGTTAACGACTTTATTTATGAAGGTGGCGACTACTTCGATTTAAAAGACAATTCGATATTGTTAAAAGAAACCGGCATCAATATCCGCATTCCGTTTGAAGATTACATCCGCGAACTCCGCTCCTCGTGGAATCATCCGATTAATCAATACTTAGACAAGCGTGCAAGATATAGATAATCTTAACAGTGTTAATTAATTATATAAATGTTTTGGTATTTTAAATATTGTTTAGTATTTTTGTAGTTGTTAATATTTCTCAATACAAGTATAAAGGCTAAACATGAAAGAAATTCAAGAACAGCGCATCAGACAGTATTTTGTCGAAGCGTGCAAGACATTAATTCGTGGCGAGGGTATCCAAGCGGTATCTGCGCGTACAATTGCAGAGGAGGCGGGATATTCGTATGCCACTCTCTACAATTATTTCAAGGACATAAAGGAACTTGTCGGAATTTGCGTAGATGAGTTTATCGCCGAAGCACGGGATTACGTGCTAACCCAAAAAATCACGGCTAGCGGTCGTGACGGAATTTTTCACAAAGTGCAGTGTTTCGCACGGTATTATTTACAATATCCCGGGGTGTTTCATGCGGTATTTACCGAGGATATTCGTGAACTCCGCACACCACAGAGTTTTAAGGAAAAGTTGGACGCGGTCTTCGAGGAACTGCTCGCAGAAGACTTTAAATCGCTCGGGCAGTCTCCGGAAAAAACCTCTATGCAGATTGAACTGCTGAAACTATCGACTTACTCGATGCTCTTACTATATATCAACCGTCGCTGTCCGCCGGAATACAAGGACTTCACGGCATATTTCGAGCAAACGATAAATTCGATTATCGAAAGATAACACCCAAAAGAAATTATCATTTTGACATAGAACAAATCTTCAATCCCCCACTCCAAGGGGATTGAAGAAAGGTTTACGCTAAATTAAATAATTTTACTTCTTATGCGGATCTGAGAATTTTTTATTGGTCAGGAACTCGCGATCAGTCAGTGTTTTTAGAAAGGCAATAAGTGATTTCTTTTCATAAACGCTGAGATTGAGAGGGCGCATCAATGTATCTTTCATCAAAAATTTCATTCCACCGCGATTGTAATGCTCAATTACAGAGTCGAGCGTCGGCAGAAATCCATCGCTCATATACGGCGCAGTAACTTCAATATTCCGCAGCGTAGGCGTGATAAATCGGTTTCGATCCTCGCGACGATTCGTTACGTACCATCGTCCCTGATCAAAATAATGCACCGTTACTCCCGTGTTATGCGGCAACATGTCGGTAAAGAAAATTCCCGAGTGGCAAACCGAGCAACGGCATCGCTCACTAAAAAATAGTTCCATTCCACTCTTCTCTTCGGCAGAGAATAATGCGGTATCACCGTTTAAGTACTTGTCATACTTAGAGTTACCGGAAATCAGCGTACGAACAAAAGTAGCAATTGCCTGCCCGGCCAGATAAGTCGAAATCTTCGTATCCGGACCAAACGCCTGCTTGAAAAGTCGCGGATAAAGTTCCGTCGCCTCGAGACGCTTGACAATATCGTTTGTATCTGACGCAAAAATATTCTTCATGAAAATACTACGATAAGCCGGTCCGTCAACACTATTTCCACGCCCATCCCAGAAAATCATTTTGCGATATACTACATTTGCGAGAGTCATCGTATTTCGAATTTCTGAGATTCCGCCGTAACCTTTCGAGAAATCTACATTGTTATTAAATGCAAATTCCTGCTTCAAGCAGTGCGAACAAGACGGAAAACTTGTATCTTTCACCAAAAGCGGCTCGTAAAACAAATATCGCCCGAGGAGTGCCTTTTCGCGACTATATGGATTTGATTTTGGGAAAATCGGTTGCGGAAAATGTTTCGGCACTACCATTCCGCCGGAAAGTTCTTCGTTCAAACTATCGCCCGCATTATGCGAACATGCACACAGCAACACCATGCACAATATATAAGTTATTATTTTCATATTATCTTTATGCGTTTTCGAACATTTTCAGAATATATAACACGAAACTCCGCCATATATTTCATTTTAGACGTAAATTTATTCAAAATATTTTGCTTATTAGCGATTATAATCGTATTTTTGCAAGTTATAAAGATTTAAACGATGGGATTAATTATGAAAAGAACATGTACAATGTTAAAGATATTACAATTCTCGATTTTGATGGTCATCTGCGTTGCCTGTGGCGGAAAATCTGACGATCTCGCCTCGCCAAACACAATTTCATTCTGGCATTTTTGGAGCGAGCCGTCGCAAAAGAAGGCAGTAAACGAACTAATCGACAAGTTCGAAAAAGAGAACAACTGCAATGTTGTAACTACTGAACTCAGCTGGAACGATGGGAAAATCAAACTGTTCGCGGCATTTAACTCGAATACTGCTCCCGACGTACTCGAACTTGGCTCTGATTGGGTAGCACAGTTTTCGCACTCAGGCATCCTCGCCAGCATGAACGCCAAAGAGATGGGCATTGCAAATTATGAGAAAGAATTCATTGTGCCTTGCTATTACAAAAAGCAACTATACGCGATTCCATGGGTGGCAAATACCCGCCTCATATTTTATAATAACGAATTATTCAAAAAAGCTGGCATACCGGAGAACACTCCGCCAAAGACAATCGACGAAATGTACGCATATGCCGAGCGAATCAATGCAATTAAGGGTGCGTACGGGTTTGGCGTCAATGGCTCTGACCCACACCGTTTATACAAGAAACTAATCCCGTTCATGTGGTCATTCGGAGGAGAGATTTTCGACCAAAAAGGCAATCTCAACATTAACACACCGGAAAATGTTCGTGCATTCGAGGCTTACGCGTCACTTAGTCGCGTAGGAATTATCGAGACACAAAAGAAACTCGACGATATGTTCGCTCGTGGCGAAGTCGGACTGTGGATTTCGGGTACTTGGCTGATTGACAAAATCAAAGAAGTTAATCCGTTTTTGAACTACTCGGTTGCACTTTTTCCGGGAGTAACAGCAGACAAACCGGGCATTTCATTTGCTGGAGCAGAATATTTGGCGATTAACAGCCAATCGAAAAAACAGGAACTGTCGAAGAAACTCATTAAGTTTCTCGCTGACGGGAAGAATTCGCTTGCTTTATGCAAAGCAATCAAAGACGCGGGATTTCCGGCTGATAAAAACTATTTCGAAGACCAATATTTCACGACATTGCCGTTTATGCCGACATTTATAGAGCAATTAAAGCACGCAAAATTAACCCCGCAACACGCAAAATGGCTCGACGTAGAGTCTGCACTTGAGGAGGCAATGGTCGAGGTACTCTATGGAAAGAAAGGCACTTACGAGGTTTTGAACGAAATCACTGAGACACTCGGTACTAAAATCAAGTGATTTGTAAAATGATATAATGGAGGGCTTGCCCTCATCTTCAGTCCCCTCCAAGCGAGGGGATTGAAGTATATTCCGGTTTGAAAGGCATCGGAAGTCCGCACCACAAGGACGCAAACCCCGTTACCCGCTTCGTATTATTTTATCCGCAGTTTCTGCCCAATTTGCAGAGCAGTTTCCTTTACACGCTTGTTATTACTTTTCAACTTAGAGACGTCAACATCGAATTTGCGTGCGATTTTCTCCAGCGTATCGCCTTTTTTTACGGTATAAAATTTCGAACGCTTTGGTGCAGCGGCTTCTTTGACTTTTTTAGACTTCGCTACTGGAGCATTTGGTGCGACTACATCCTCATTATCCGAAAAAATATTCAGCGTAGATTTTGCAATAATCATATCGCCCGAAATCTTATCCTTATTCCACTCCTTCAACTGATCGACCGTTACACCATACGTATTTGCAATGTTCGAGAGGTTCTCGCCCGACTTCACCACGTGCGTAACGGGCTTTTGTTTTGCCAAAGCACGCTTTTTTAATGTTAAATTTTTTGCAACAGGTGTCGGATCGACCGTATTTGTGACGATGGTCAGTTTCTTCCCAACTTTTAGGCGATTATTTCTTATCTTATTCGATTTTTTTATTTCAGCAATCGTCGTACCGTATTCTTCCGCAAGTTCCGCAAAAGTATCGCCCTTGCGGACTCGATGCACAATTGTTTTCGATACCGGTTTTGGTGCTTCGCGGACAGTTTCTTTTGCTTTCACCTGTGCTACAGCCTGCGTGTTTCCGGTTATTTTCAGTACTTGCCCCTCTCTAATTACGTCGCTATCGGGAGCAATATTATTCATAACACGCAGATCAGTCGGGGTAATTCCATATTTAAGTGCGACAGAGAATATCGATTCGCCTTTTTCAACTTTATGATTTATTGTCTCTGTGTTCTTCATTTTCCTTTGGGGCTGCGGAGTATCAATCTGTCGTGATTGAGCAGGTGCAGGAGCAACTACAGCCTTGCTTGAAGCGGGTTCATTATCCGCATTGTTTTCGCTGAGCAATTCCGCAATGTCTTTAGAATTTTTATCGACAGGGACTTTTATCACTGTTCCGACTGCGAGTGATCTTTTCGTACTCTTTATATCTTCATTAACTGCAGTGAGTTGCTTTAGCGAGACACCGTATTTCTGTGCGATTTTTGCGGCGGTCTCTTTTCTTGAAACGGTATGCTCTACGAAAGGCAGTTTGTCATCATCGCTCAGCAAAGCATAATTATTTGCAAAATACCTGCTTGCCCCCACCGGCAATTTAATCGTATAAGCATTTGTATCGAGCGGAGTACAAAAACTGATTATCTCCGGATTTAGTGCGTAGATTTCCTTTTCATCGCAGTTCGCGGCGCGTGCAATTGCGCTAATCGCCGTAGGTTGCTTCAAAACATACTTATCATATTTATATTCAGGCTCATATTTGATTGTTTTTGTATCTATTCCGTAAGCCTCGAGGTTATACATGATTTTCAGGGTAGCAAGGTAAAAAGGCACGTATGACTGAGTTTCGCTCGGGAGGAATTTTTTTACTGCCCAGAAATCAAGGCCGCTCGTACCGCCCGCTTTTTTGATTGCACGGCGGACAGTCCCCTGCCCGGAGTTATACGCGGCAAGTGCGAGAAGCCAATCGCCAAACTCATTATGAAGAGTTTTTAAGTATTTCATTGCAGCACGAGTAGATTTTTCTGGGTCGCGTCGCTCATCAATCCATTCAGAAGATTTCGCATTCAGCCCATAATCTTCACCTGTAGAGCGCATAAATTGCCATAGTCCGACCGCACTCGCACGCGAAACTGCGTTTGGATCAAGTCCGCTCTCAACCATAGAAAGAAAGATTATTTCCTCCGGCATTCCCTCTTCTTTCGCAATTTTTTTCATCATCGGAAACCAGCGTGTACTGCGTGCGACAAAGTTATTTACGCACTTTATGCCTTTTTTATTCGAAGTATAAAACTTTACGCCGCGATCAACGAGTTTATTGTCCTCCATCGGGATAGTAAATTCACCGGGGAGATTCAGAATAGGCGACTGTGTTGTAGCGACAGTCTCGGGAATTTCAGGCGTAGTCTCGATTTTCTCGAATTCCTGGAAGAGTTTATCGCGGACAATGAATAGCGATGTGTTCTCGTCAAGTTCATCAATGCTGGTAATGTATGTCTCGTAGTCGTCGATTATCGACTGTGCGAGTTCGGTATATTCTTCGTTTTGCTCAATTCCGGGTTGCGAGGCGAGTTTATTCAGGATTTCGATTGCATGCTCAAAAAAACGCGCTGCGTTCGTAACATCGCCCTTTTGCACTAACTTCAATGCCTGCAAGTACTTCTGTCGAGCACGCTCGAGAATTTTCATTACATTCTTGTCTTTTTTATTTTTTTGTCGTTGGGCAGCGTCGTCGAGATCCGAATATTCATCGGGAAAAACACTCTGCTTTTGAGTTGTTTGTGCAGGTGCAAAGGAAAATACCATCGCCGGCTCGGTAGCTTCTATCATAAATGCAGAGAGCAAGCACGCTAATTTTATTAATCTATTTTTATTATTACCTTTTTTCGCTTTATGCTTTCTAAATACAAGTTTCATCGGAACTTTTTTCCATTCTAGATGTTTAACGTATTCTAATTTAACATTATTTCATCAGTTTACCAAATTTTACAGCAAAAAGTGTAAAAAAAACTACACACTTTTTAAATATAGCGAGAAATATTTATGTAGAACGAATACATTTTTACACATTACGAACTGCACATTAACTCGTGCATTTTTCCCCAAACCGTATACAAACACGTGGTACAAGTGGTACAAGTGGTACAACCTGCTTTCAGGGGATTGCGGGTCAAGCCCGCAATGACGCCCTCGTTCGGCTGCTTTAAAGTCGAGGTGCTTCGCGACCTCTCCTACAGATAGAAATGTTGCCCCGCAATGACGCCCGGATGTAGATAACTTTCGTGGTATAAAAAAAAGGACGACATCCGTCGTCCTTTCGTATTCGAGATTAATTTTCGTAATTTGGCTTTTCGAAGACTGCATCATCGATAGGCGGTTTCTGCTGTTTATTTCTAGCGAAGAAATAGTAGAACGCCGGGATAATCCAGAGTGTGAAAATGGTTGAGAATACCAAACCGCCAACAGACACAACGCCCATAGGCATACGCATTTCCGCACCGGAATCGCCGATTCCGAGTGCCATCGGGAGCATACCGAGGATAATCGCCATGGTAGACATGATGACTGCCTTTAGTTTGGTCGGTGCGCCCTCGCGAAGTGCATCACGAATGGACATACGCCTGTTGCGAACAAGTTCGTTTGTATAATCCAAGATTAAGATTGCGTTATTTACCACAATACCGACAAGCATAATTACGCCGAGGAGTGCAGTAATACCGAGTGCGATTTTCGAGAAATATAGGAAAAGCACTACGCCGATAAGTGCCAGCGGAATTGTCATCAGAATGTAGATCGGCTGAATAAAAGATTCGAGGACAGCCGCAAGCAGAATGTATGTAAGTACAATTGAAAGAGCGAATGCAAAGAGCATGTCGGCAATCATTTCATTCATCGCTTTTGTGTTGCCGCCCCATTTGAATTTGTAGCCCGGCTCAAATTCTATTTCACTCATACGTTTGTTGATTTCGTTAGTTACGTCGCTAACTGCGACATCCGGAGAGTTTGCACCGGTAAAACGGATTGCAGTAAATTTATCATCGTGTAGAATCTTCGTAAATCCGTTTGTGAAAGATATGTTTGCAAGTTGGTTCATGCGATAGCTGACGCCGTTCGGCGCAATAACCGAAATATTGCCAATTTTTTCAGGTGTGTCGGTCGAGACATTATCGAACATGATGTTTATTTCGTAATCTTCGCCATCTTCGGTGAATTGAGTCGCTTCCATCCCTTCCATGCTGGCACGAAGCGTGAGAGCGAGTGTCGAGGCAGTAAGTCCTACTTCGTTCAAAACATCGCGTTTCGGGCGAATAGTGATTTCAGGCTTGCCGGAACGTGAGGAGTTATCGAAGTTGATTAAGCCCTTAACGCCACGCAATTTGTTTATAACCTCATACTTGTACTTCTCGAGTTTATCGGTTTCCTGTCCTACAACATAGAAATCTATAGGGTAATTTTCGCCACCACCACCAAATAAAGAGACAGTCGATACGTTGAACTTCGCGCTCGGAATATCTGCTAACTCTTTAATAAACTCGCCAACATAATACATTATTGCGTGGTCGCGGTCTTTGCGGTCGCACAAATCTACATCGATTTTCGCCATATTGGTACCTATATCGGTATCGGCTTTTTTACCTAAGTCGGTCAGCAAATACTTGATTTCAGGGTGACGTGAGGTAAGTCTGCGTTCAACTTCGCCAACCAATGCACGAGTCTGATCAAGATTATATTCCACAGGAAGTTCTGCAGTAATAGTGATTTTTCCGTTATCAGTCGTCGGGGAAAGCTCAAATCCGAGTTTCGAACCAAAAACCATCATTACAAAAACGAACAGCGCAATAGATGCAGCAATTGTAACTGCAGAAGTAATTTTATTTTTGAGTACAAGTTCAAGTGACCAAGAGTACACTTTTTTCATCTTGTCTTCCATCGAGTTTGCAAAATCGGTCATGCGGTTTTTGGTAATTTTTTCCGGCAAGATCAGGTTTGCAAGCATCGGGGTTAATGTAAATGAAGTAAAGATTGAGAGCACGGACGAGAAGCACGCCGCGAGAGCCATTTCCGACATCATTCTACCAACCATTGAGTCCATCGAAGCAATCGGCAGGAACACGCATATATTCGTCAAAGTTGAGGCGACTACAGCCGTTACAACCTCTGTCGTACCGAAATACGAGGCTTGTGTCGTGTTCAATCCCAGTTCTTTGTGGCGGAAAATATTTTCGATTACTACCACGGAGTTTGCTACAAGCACGCCCACGCACGAGGAAATACCCATTAGCGAGAGGGAGTTTTTCGACAAACCGGCAGCAGACATCAGTAAGAACGTAATGATAATTGACGTAGGCATCGAGAGTGCGATAATAAATGTCGAACGCCAATCGAAGAGGAACAGGAAGAGGACAATCGCAGTAAAGAGAATACCCAGTTCGAGGTTTGACATCAAGTCGCTAAGTGAATCTTTTACGAACTTGGAGCCGTCATAAGCAAGGTCGAGGTGCATACCCGCAGGCAGCGATGCCTGGATTTCCGGTAACTGCGCGATTACTTCTTCCGCTACTTTTACGACGTTACCGTCCGATGCTTTCACAATTGCGAGGCGGACTACGTTGTCGTTTTTAACTTTAGTGCGGTTATCAAAGTAGGTAGCAGACTGTCTGATTTTTTCGCCTGCATCAGTTACTTCGGCAAATTGCGATATTTTCTTTGCACCAAACGGCGTAGCGACCTGCAGGTTACGAATTTCATCCAAAGTCCTGAACTTACTTGTAAAGCGGACTGTCAAGTCCTGATTTTGATTCTGGAAATATCCACCCGGAATATCGTAGTTTTGGTTTGCAAGGGTCGAGAGCAACGACGGCAACGAAATGCCGTCTTCAAATGCCGTGCGGTTGTCCATTGAAATATGGATTTCGCGCTTCTGACCACCCGTAATATTTACTTTAGCCACACCCTGAATCTGCGAGAACCGATCCTTCAAAGTTTTATCTGCTACTTCATAGAGTTCCTTCGGGCTTTGATCACCTGTAAGCAGGATATCTAAGATTGCAAACGAGTTAATATCGATTTTCTCTACTATAGGATCATTGGCATCGTCAGGGAGGTCATTGATAATTGCATCAACTTTGTTTTTCACCTCTTGGTTCGCCACATCGACCGACTTAGTCAGTTTAAACTCGATTAGCACAATTGAAACGCCGTCGAGCGAATAGGAGGTAATTTTCTCGATTTCGGAGACTGTCGAGACAGCGTCCTCAATTTTCTTCGTGATTTGCCCCTCGATTTCTTTTGGACCTGCACCACCATATACCGTCTGAATCGTTACATACGGAATTTCTACATCCGGCATGCTGTTCATCGGCATATTGTTGTATGCTATCACGCCAAATAACAGCAACGCAGCTATTATCATGGTCATCATGACCGGGCGCTTGATGGAGACTTTTACTAAAAACATTTATTTTCCTTTTATTAGTTATTTTGCGTTTCCACAACCTTTATAATTGTTAATTATGAAGATTAAATCCTCTTCCGCTATTTTACGATCTTAATTTTACTGCCGTCGTGTACTTGTGCCTGCCCCTCAGTAATGAGGCGGTCGCCGGCTTTAAGACCCGAGAGAATTTCAATATTCAGCCCGCTGGTCTCGCCGACTGTTACAACACATCTCTTTGCTACACCACCGTCTTCGAGGTATACGTAGCGGTCTTTGCCGTCCCATTGTACGAGATTTTTCTGTACTGCAATCGAATTCGGCTTGTTGTAAATATTGATTTTAGTCTCTACTGTTACACCGCTCTTGAGTTCGCGGCGCGGATTATCAAGCATTACTTCTACTCCGAAAGCACGTTTCGAATCGTCCATTGCAAGCGGTACCAGGCTTACTCTGCCGGTGAAAATCTTCGAACCGACTTTAACTTCTGCCTTCATGCCAACGTGAATATCTAATACTTCCTTCTCCGAAGCCCAGATTTGCGCTATCATTTTGTTCAATTTCGCAACAGTAAACAGAGGGTCACCTGCCTTTACAAAGTCGCCCTGCTTGTATTTCATTTCAGTTATCACACCCGAAATCGGTGCCTGAATATAAATATATTGCTTGAGTGCCTCATAGTTGCGCTTTGCAACATCATACTGAGTCTGTGCGTTATCAACGTTTTGTTGCGAGGTTTCGCCACTCTTCAAGAGGTTCTGAAGGCGGTTAAGAGTGAGTTTTGCGTTATCGAGGCTCGCCTTTGACTGCGTGAGCTGAAGTTGCGGGTTATTCGCCGGAAACTCTACAAGCACCTTGCCCGCCGATACGGACTGCCCGACTTTCGCATTAATCTTTAGAATTTGGTCTCCGACCATAGCACCTTTTGTGCTCTCTTCATAGCCACGTAGGCGCGAGAAAAACGTCAGATCACGAGAGAATGTAGTCTCCGTTACTTCCGTTACTTTTACCGGAATGCCGTCTTCCTTGTGGATTTCCTCCGCACTCTTTTGTTTGATTTGTTCTTTTCCGCAGGACTGCAAGCCCAACACGGCGAGTGCCATTGCACTGCTTAAAAAGATGGTTTTAAACTTTGTTGCTAACATTTTTATGCCTTTATATTATTTTATTTTTTTATCGAATCTGCAATTTTTTTCTCTAACATTTCCTGATATTCAGGTTCCATTGTACCGGTTAATTGGTCTAACTCGGCGCAAGCCGTCATATAGTCATAAGCACTCTGCAGGAGATTTGTTTTCGCACTGCGAAGCTCGAGGTCTGCATTCTTAATCTCAAGTTGAGTACCTGTTCCCTGTTCGAACTGCGAAGTTGAAATGTCATAAGCCTTTTGTGCAAGCGCTACGTTGCGGCGCTGTGCCTCGAGACTTGTTTTAACACGTTGTATTTCAAGAACTTGCGCGCGTATACTATTATCAATCGAAGATTTCAGCAACGCGATTTGCTCTTTTGTGGTTTCCTGTTCAATATATGACTGTTGGAGTTTATTTTTCGTGCGATTGCCGTTAAACAGGTTCATAGAGAACGAAATTCCTACCATAGACTCCGTATAACTGTTGAAATCCCACTTGTCGCTCGAGCCGGCGAAATTTATATAGCCGAAAGCAGACAAAGTCGGATAGTAGTCCGCCTTAGAAATATCGATACTCGCGGCATCAACTTCAGTCTTTTTGTTTAACGTCCGCAGGTCGTAATTATTGTTGTAAGCGTTCGAAATAACCGACTGATAATCGCTGATTTCCTCTACGTCCGTCGTAAGTTCGCCGGTGAAATCGACTTCTTCCGCCATATCCATTCCGAGCAGGATTTTCATGCCGTTCTTGGCACCCTCGAGTGCGTTTTCGAGTTGCTTGATTTGTGGGCGAATATTCTCCACCTGTACTTCAACCTGCATCACCTGATATTCACTTGTCAAGCCCTGTTTGTAGAGACTGCGAAGATTCGCGAGGTTTTCCTCCGCATTCACGAGGCTTTCGCGAATAATTTTAAGTTGCTCCTTGCACAAAATAACCGCATAAAACGCCTTTTTAATGCTCGTAATGTCTTTCATCGTAGTACCGCGGAACTGCTCTTTTGAGAGGTCGAGGTAGATTTTACTCGCACCAATTCCCGTAAAAACTGCCGACGAAAACAGCACCTGATTAACCTGCAACTTCGCACTATAGTTGTTGTATTGCGCCATACTCATCATCGTCGGCGACATATCCTGCAACTTGGAGTTATCGGTCGGGATTACATTCTCATTGAAAAGCACGCCGTAAGTGGCGTTATTCAGCATTGCCGAGAAATTTACGAACGGAATCTGCGATTTGCTGATAAAGCGATTAAAACCCGCTTTAAGATCCACGCTCGGATATGCGTAGCCGTAATATTCATCAACTGCAGAATTCGCCTTTGCAACCGTAAGTTGGCTTGTGCGAGTCGAACTCGAATGGTCAATCGAATATTTTACCGCGTCGGAAAGGCTCATCACTTTTGTCTGAGCCTGCAAGCCTGACTGTGCGAGAAACATCGCCAAAGCAAGTGCCCCATATCGAAGCAATTTAAACATTCTAATCATGTATTATCCTTTAATATTTAGTTTGGTTTTCCTTCAACTTTACGAATGCAAAATTACGCAATAAGCCCTTATCAATAAAAATATTTATCTGTAAAACGCCGATTATTGCCGATAAACGCCAATCGCATAAGATTATCTGTTTCCGGGTTGTACCACTTGTACCACTTGTACCACTTGTACCACGTGTTTGTATACGAGTTGGGGAAAAATGCACGATTTCATTTATGGTTCATAGAAGTTACTTCCACGAACGCGGGCGTTATTGCGGGCTTGACCCGCAAGAGAAGAAACCTCCCCGTCCTTCGGACACCCCTCCAAAGGAGGGGAATTAGCATTTCTTAGCCCCTCCTCCGGAGGGGTTGGGGAGGTTACGCAGACGAACGTTTGTACCACTTGTACCACCTGTACCACGTGTTTGTATACGGTTTGGGGTAAAATGCACGGCGTCATTGCGGGCTTGACCCGCAATCCCCTTCTTAGGCTTACATTCTCTGACAAGAGAGGTCAAGGGGAATATTTCTTTTTTCTTTACATTGTAATCCCTATATTTTCTAATTGCTTATATCATTTATATAACAAAACATATTCATTCCAACATTTCTTTATAGCCTAAAAGAAAGAGACATTAAACGCAATATCTGATTTTTAAATACAAAGAGATCTTCTCAACCAATCCAAGGGAAAGGGCTAAGAGATGTGTGTGCATTTTTCCCCCAAACCGTATACAAACACGTGGTACAAGTGGTACAGACGCCGTGCATTTTTCCCCAACTCGTATACAAACACGTGGTACAGGTGGTACAAGTGGTACAAACGCCGTGCATTTTTCCCCAACTCGTATACAAACACGTGGTACAGGTGGTACAAGTGGTACAAACTCCCTCAGGGGATTGCGGGTCAAGCCCGCAATGACGTAGCCCCTTTTCTACTCGAAGAGGGGTCGCGTAGCACCCCTCATGATAAACCCGCGAACGTGGGTGGTACAAGTGGTACAAACTGCAAAAGATACATTTGTTAAGCACAACCTTTTATATAGAACAGGGTAAATTTCCGTGCTTTGTAATTCTGAAGAAATAAAAAAATGTAAAATAAATTACACACATATACAATAATTCAAAAAGAGACTCGTCGTTAGAGATATTGGATTGATAAAACAACTATAAATAACGTTTTGTCGAGGGCAACCTCGGGGACACTAATCATAATTTTAAAGGAAACAATATGGCAAAAGTAGTTGGCGAAGTAGTTATCGACACCGAAAGATGCAAGGGTTGCGAACTCTGTATAGCCGCTTGCCCGTCGAAATGCTTGAGTTTATCTAACTCAATCAACGTACACGGTTTTCAGTACACAGTTCAATCAGGCGATAATTGCACGGGCTGTGCAAGTTGCGCATTGGTTTGTCCGGATGCGGTAATTACAGTTTATAGAAAAGTTAACAAATAATTGAATCATTAAATCTAAACGACACTAACAGGAGATATAATGGGCGAAGTTAAATTAATGAAAGGTAACGAAGCGTTAGCAGAAGCTATGATTCGTGCCGGAGCCGATGGATATTTCGGCTATCCTATTACTCCGCAATCAGAAGTATTGGAATATCTTGCGAAAGAAAGCGATAAATGCATAATCAAACGTACAGGTATGGTAGTACTTCAGGCTGAGAGCGAAGTATCAGCAATTAATATGATATACGGCGGCGCTGCTGCCGGCAAACGAGTAAT
Organism: Candidatus Kapaibacterium sp.; assembly: GCA_028691175.1. Taxonomy (GTDB): domain Bacteria; phylum Bacteroidota; class Ignavibacteria; order Kapaibacteriales; family UBA2268; genus CALLXS01. Next base: position 14,029 of record JAQUZU010000010.1, read on the forward strand.
GACTACCTCTTCAAGTCCGGGTATGAGCTTGATGCAAGAAGGTATTTCATATATCGCAGGAGCAGAACTGCCATGTCTGCTGGCAAACGTCAGCAGAGGGGGGCCGGGCTTAGGCACGATCCAACCTTCACAATCTGATTATTTCCAATCCTGCAAAGGCGGCGGACACGGCGATTATCACATGATCGTTCTCGCACCTTCATCGGTACAGGAAATGGTTGATTTCGTAAAATTGGGCTTCGAACTTGCAGAAAAATACAGAACCCCTGCAATGATTTTGGCAGATGGCGCAATCGGCCAGATGATGGAAAAAGTCGAATTATTCGACCAAATGCCACGTCGTACCGAGTTCCCTGAGTGGGCTGCAAACGGCAAACCGAAAGACGGTCCGAGCCGTTTTGTCACTTCGTTGAATATCAAACCTGAATTGATGGAAATAATCAACGAACGCCTCCAAGCAAAATATAAAGAAATCGCTAAAAACGAAACTCTCTTTGAAACTCAAAACCTCGACGATGCAGAATACATCTTCACAGGTTTCGGCATGGGCGCAAGAATTTGCAACAAAGCAATGGAACTCGCTCGCGCTAAAGGCTACAAAGTCGGCACAATCCGTCCGAAAACAATCTGGCCTTTCCCGTATGATATATATGCAAACGTTGCCAAGAAAGTCAAAGGCATCTTAGACGTTGAATTTAACGCAGGTCAGATGGTAGAAGACGTTCGCTTAGCAGTAAACGGTACTTGCCCTGTTGAATTCTACGGCAGAATGGGCGGCATGATTCCTTCTCCGGAAGAAATCATCGAGAAATTTGAAGAATATTTTATTAATGGAGGTAAATAATGAGCGATATAGTTTGCCCTGAAAACTTGGTTTATAAAAAACCAAGCACTCTTAAAGATGCTATTATGCACTATTGCCCGGGTTGCGGTCACGGTGTAGTTCATAAATTGATGATGGAAGTCGTAGAAGAAATGGGCATCCAAAATGATATTATCGGTATCACTCCGGTTGGTTGCTCGGTTTTCGCGTATAACTACATGGATATCGATATGGAACAAGCTGCTCACGGTCGTGCTTGCGCTTTGGGTACTGCCGTAAAACGCCTCTATCCTGAAAAATACGTCTTCACATACCAAGGCGACGGCGATCTCGCCGCTATCGGTACTTGCGAAACAATGCATGCTGCTAACCGTGGCGAAAAAATGCTGACTATCTTTATCAATAACGGCATCTACGGTATGACAAGCGGTCAGATGGCTCCTACTACTCTTGAAGGCGCTAAAACTACTACTTCCCCTTACGGTAGAGACGTTGAGACTATGGGTTATCCGCTGAGAATATCCGAATTAATCGCTAACTTGCCGGGTGTTGCTTACGTTACCCGTCAGGCTGTAAATACTCCTGCAAATGTCCGCAAATGCAAAAAAGCATTGAAGACTGCGCTCGAATATCAGAAACAAGGTTTGGGCTATTGCATGGTCGAAGTCGTTTCTAACTGCCCGTCTAACAACAAATGCACTCCGCTCGAGGCAAATAAATTCGTGGAAGAACAAATGCTTCCATTCTATAAATTAGGTGACATTAAAGTTCCGGAGGGAAAATAACATGACAGAAGAAGCAATTTTCGCTGGTTTCGGAGGACAAGGCGTCCTTTCAATGGGTAAAATGCTCGCTTATGCCGGCATGACTGACGGCAAAGAAGTTTGCTGGATGCCATCTTATGGTCCTGAAATGCGTGGCGGTACTGCAAGCTGCACAGTAATCATCTCTGATGAACCGATTAGTTCGCCTATTATCGCAAGATACGACACTGTAGTTGCTTTGAACCAACCGTCAATCGACAAATTTTTGGACAAAGTAAAAACAGGCGGCACTTTAATCATTGAGAAATCAACTTGCACTAAAATGCCTGTTCGCGACGACATAAAAATCATCGTCGTAGATGGTAACGAAGAAGCGTTGAAACTCAACAGCCTTAAAGTACTGAATATGGTAATTATCGGCGCTTTCCTCGCAGCTCGTAAAACAGTTACGATCGAAAACTTCGTGAAGTCTCTCTATAAGGCTCTGCCTGAAAGACACCACAAGATGATTCCATTGAACGAACAAGCAATCAAAGTCGGTATGTCTTACGTAAAATAAGATGTGCCCATAGATTACAATCCCCTCTCTTTCGTATGAATCGGAGGGGATTTTTGTGAATAAAGCTGCCGAAACACAAATCTCGTCGATACATTACAATTTATCATACTTCGTTATAACAAATATGAACGACCTATTTGACTATAAGAATTTTTCCACTTATCGCGCTCCACTAATGGGAATCGCAATTCTGGGAGTTTTAATGGTACATTCGACCGACTGGGCTAAAAGCGTTATCAATTTACGCCCTTTGGTCTTTCCATTCTGGAGGCTGGTTTATACTGAAGGTTTCCTTTTTCTTTCCGGTTTCGGTCTTTATTATTCATTTACAAAAGATGGGAACATCAAATCATTTTATCATAAGCGAATTCTTCGCCTGCTGCTTCCATTTATGATAATTGTGCTCCCTTTTTACTTGTTCGATTATATTGTTGGAATGTATGGTATCAGGTTGGAGTTCTATAATACAAAATTATTTCTGCTCGCAGAATCCGGTTTATATTTTTTCTTTTACGGAAATATAAATAGCAGTATGTGGTATATCAGCATGACTCTTTTGCTGTATGCTCTTTTCCCTTGGATATACAGATTTATTTTCTCCAAAAACGCAAAAAAGCGTTCAGTACTTCTAATAGCAATCAGTATATTTTTGTGTTTTGTGTTATATTCATTTGCCCCGGACTACTATTTCAAAATTAAAATTGGAATAGAGAAAATACCCGTTTTTATTGCAGGTATTTTTGTGGGATTTCAAGCCATGAATAACAGAAAAATGAAAAACCGTGATATTTTTTTACTGATTTTGGCAACATATTTTTGTGATAGTTGCGTAATATGGTTAAATGCAGCATATCCATATGCAGAAATGTTGTTGCGATTCTGCTGCATGATTTCCATAGCAGCCTTGTTTAATTACACCTCAACCTCCACTATTACAACGAAGATTGTCGATTTCCTCGGCTGGTTTGGCACTTACTCGCTAGAATTGTACCTTCTTCATTTGTTATTCTATAACCTCTTTATAAACTTGGTATTTACAATTCTACAAATAGAAAGCACTCCCGCCACATTAGGATTAATTGCTGTGCAGAATCTTGTTATCAGTATCAGCCTGTGTAAACCGGTTCATAACGGAATAAATCTGCTGCTAAAGGGAAAAGATTCAAAAAAATGTGGTTAATTTTTTGAAAATCGATAAAAAAACATTAAATAAAGTGTAAAAATCTGTATTTTTGTAAGTATTTTTGAATAATCCGTGGGTAGAAGAAATCACCGATTCGCTGTTTCAGCGCATGTGGCTTAAATCCCGGAAATCCGATTGCTCGTTACAACGCAGCGACATTTCATACAAAATTGACCACAGCGATTTAGCCTATCGATTATTCATTGCAGCGGGATTTGAATGGGGTGGCGACCGGACTTCCGTCAAAGACTATCAACATTTCGAAATAGACCTATAAAAGGATATAGAATTTTGAATATTACAATCAGAAAAGAAACTGCAAACGATTACCGCGAAGCAGAAGAAGTAACAAGAAAAGCATTCTGGAACCTCTATATGCCGGGCTGCGAAGAGCATTATTTAGTCCACAAACTAAGAGAAGCTGATGAATACTTGCCGGAATTATCCTATGTGGCAATCGCAGACGGCAAAATTGTCGGAGCAATTTATTACGCCACATCATATATTTTGGATAGTAATAATAACAAAACAGCAGTATTGACTTTCGGTCCGGTATCTGTTTTGCCCGAATACCAACGCAAAAACGTCGGCAAAACATTAGTTACCGAAACAATGAAACTTGCCCAAGAACTCAACTACAAGGCAATCGTCATCTGCGGAGTACCGGCATATTATCCGAAATTCGGTTTTCTGTCCTGCCAAACATTCGGCATCACCATGCCAAACGGCGCCACTTTCCCCGCATTTATGGCAATCGAATTTGAGAAAGGATATTTACAGGCAGGAAAATTTTTTGAACCGGCAATTTACCACACTCTTCCGCGCCCCGAGGTAGAAGAATACGACAGGCTATTCCCCGAAATGGAGAAATTGGTTTTGCCGGGTCAATGGAAGAAATAATTTTTTCGAAACATCAAAGCAGGCAAAATGACAAATAATCAAGTCAGCGTATCCGACTTAACGCGAAAAATCTCCGGCTTACTCTCCGCGGGTATCGGCACAGTTACTGTTGTCGGCGAAATCTCGAATTTTATCAACCATTCCTCCGGACACCGCTATTTCTCGCTCAAAGACGACGGCGCACAAATCAACGCGGTAATGTGGCGCTCGCAACCGCTGACCTTCGCACCCAAAAACGGCATGAAAGTCATTGCTACCGGCACGGTCTCAGTCTATGCACCACGCGGTCAATATCAATTAGATTGTCGCACCCTACGCCCGCTCGGCATCGGCGATCTCTATCTCGCATACGAGGAACTGAAAGCGCGCCTATCGGAAAAAGGCTATTTCGACGCAGCACATAAACACAGAATTCCGCAGCTCGCTTTGAAAATCGGTGTTATCACCTCGCCCACCGGTGCGGCTGTTCGCGATATAAAAACTACTCTCGAACGCAGACTCCCGATTGCCGAAGTTTTCTTCCGCCCCACACTCGTTCAGGGCGACGGCGCGGCCGCAGACATTGTCGCAGCAATTCGCCAACTCGACTCCCTCGGCTTAGACCTGATTATTTGCGGACGCGGTGGCGGTTCAATTGAAGACCTCTGGGCTTTCAACATGGAAAATGTGGCAGATGCAATTTATAAATGCAATACCCCGATTATCTCCGCCGTTGGACACGAAACGGATTTCACGATCGCGGACTTTGTAGCGGATCTTCGTGCGGCGACTCCGACTGCAGGAGCCGAACTGGCTTCTCGAAATACGCAAGACGATTTGGTCAATTATGTCAATTCGAGTGTTCGAGAAATGACTGCTTCTCTTCACCGTCAAAACGAAAATCGACGACACAAAATCGAATACTGGCTGAAATCATGTGCAACAAAATATCTCACGCAGCGAATCAATAACTCATATCAACGCATCGACGAGGCAATTTCAAGCATGACAAAGTCGATGCAGTATCGCAACGCAACCCTCCTCGCAAAGGTCGAGCATAACCGGGAACTCCTCGAAACACTTCACCCAATGCGTCCGCTCGAAAAAGGGTTCGCCGTCTTGAAGTCGAACGGAAAATTCATAAATAAAAACGACTCAATGATGGGCTTAACCGAAATCAAGATAATTCGTACAAAAGAAACCGCAATTGCGTCAATTACTGAAGTTAAAGATAATTAAATATCAATATGAGTAAATATCTTTTCATAATAGTTCTAATGCTTTTCGCTTTCGAAGCTCAAGCCACTCCGAAAAATATCATCATTATGATTACCGACGGGTGCGGAGATAATTGCTTCAAAGCCGCCACACTTTACCAATACGGCGAATACGAGGGGCAAATCTACGATTTATTTCCGATAAAACTGCACTCCTCGAGCAATCTCGCGGTATCAGTCTCCGGACAAAACAGACACGCCCTTGTTCCGCCATATGCAACGGAAAAAGTCTGGTCAGATTTCAAATACGTGATGGACAGACTTCCCTGCTCCGCAGCGTGTGCCACCCAAATGGCAACAGGAATCAAGACATATTATGGAGCTGTCGGAGTTGATTTAGACACCAATAATTTAGAAAATATAAATGAATTCGCAGTCAAAAAAGGCAAATCCACGGGAGTCGTAACGACCGTAAACTGGAGCGACGGCACGCCTGCAGGATTTTCAGCCCACTGGCCGACCCGAAAAAACCTCGAGGCTGTCTCGAAATCGATGCTGTGCGACTCAAAATTAAACGTTATAATCGGCTGCGGCCACCCGTTCTACGACAACAACGGACGACATCGCAATATTCCAAATTACACTCGAGTCGGTAGCGAGAGAATCTGGAACGACTTCACACACAATCGCCCGACAATAGACGGAAAACCAGTCAGCGACATCGACGGCGACGGAAAACCCGACGCCTGGACTTTCCTTGAATCAAAGGACGATTTCGTTAAACTGATTACTATGCCCAACCCGCCGAAACGCGTAATCGGCACAGTTCAAGTCGCTGCCACTCTGCAACTTTCACGCGATTTGCCGGACGAAGAAAATGAAGCCTTTAAACAAGCAATCCTTACCTTACCCGAAGAAAACACGGACAGTCTGCTCGCAACCGTTACGCAAACTTTGCCATCGCTTGATACACTTGCTCTCGGAGCACTCAATGTCCTAAAACAAAACCCGAACGGCTTTCTCGTTATGATTGAAGGCGGTGCGGTCGACTGGGGAGCACACGACAACTTCAAAGGCAGAATGCTTGCCGAGCAAATCTCTTTTAACCGCGCAGTCGAAACTGTAGTCCGCTGGATTGAAACCAACTCTTCATGGGACGAGACAATGCTCGTCGTAACTTCAGACCACGAAACTGGTTACATCACCGCACCGAATCAGGCAGAAGACATATCCACATGGCACGAACTCCCGTACACAAAAAAAGGCGAGATGCCGAAACTTCAATTCAACTCGACACATCACACGTGCTCGCTTGTCCCACTCTACGCGAAAGGCTCCGGAAGCGAGTGCTTCAATATTTTCGCTGACGAAACAGACACACGATACGGCAGATATATTCAAAATACCGAAATCGCTCAACTAATCTTTATGTTATGGCGATAAATCTATAAATATAAAGCACTTACTGTTGATTCGTCTTGTCCGAATCAACAATCTTGAATAGTTTGTCATTCGGGCGCAATTTTTCCACACAACTAACCGAGAACTCGACGCCCTTTTCGACACTCGGAACGCTTTTCCCGTCTATGCGCAAATCTTCGCTAGAGAGTTCAATTACTCCGGAAGTAGGTCCGATAACAATAATTTTTTCGCCTGAGGCAAGACTGCCCGACTCAAGTTTTAGTGCGACAACTTGAATTTTCGAGTAATATTTTACTACTTTGCCGATTTGCACTTTGCGTGTCGTCGCCTGCGAGCCATAGCGATTGCTCCACTCTCCGAAAGTTTGCCCGAGATAGTACCCGTTCCAGAAGTCACGATTAAAAACCGAACGCAGTTTTTCCGTTAATTCTTTTATCAAGTCATCGCTGTAAGTCTTTGAAAAGCAAGCATCAATCGCTTGATGATATACTTCGGTTACCGTCTTCACATATTCAGGCGAACGCCCGCGTCCTTCAATTTTCAGCACAGTTACGCCCGCATCAAGAATTTTATCGATAAACCCGACTGTACATAAATCTTTCGGGGACATAATATATTTGTTGTCAATTTCGAGTTGGTAGCCCGTTTCGTTATCTGTTACCGTGTATGAACGCCGGCACGACTGCAGGCACGCCCCACGATTTGCCGAGCGATTATGAGCATGAAGGCTCAGATAGCATTTGCCCGAGACCGCCATGCATAGCGCACCATGAATAAAAATCTCGATTCGCACGAGTTCGCCGTTCGGACCGCGAAGTTGCTCCGCCTTAATCTGCTCCGTAATTGCCTTGACCTTATCAAGTGAAAGTTCACGTGCCAGCACAATCACATCGGCAAATTGCGAATAAAATTTCACAGCACGATAATTCGATACATTCAACTGAGTCGAGACATGCACTTCAATTCCGAGTTCGCGTGCAATCGTTATCGCAGCCATATCCGAAGCAATCACCGCGGAAATACCCGCCTTTTTTGCCTCCTCGAGAATCGTCTGAAGTTGCCCGAGTTCTTCGTCATACATCACAGTATTCACTGTAAGATAAGACTTTACGTTGTTGTCGGCACAAATTTTCGCTATATCTTTAATATTCTCAATCGAAAAATTATTTGACGACGCAGCCCGCATATTCAGATTGCCTGCACCAAAATATATCGCACCCGCTCCGCCCTGAATTGCCGCCGCAATTGCCTCGAAAGAACCCGCCGGCGACATAATTTCTATATCATTCATTTCCATATTCTGAGTTTCAATAATAAAGTGCAAAAATACTACAATTTACCATTAAATACAAGTTTGAACATATTTCTCTTTTTTTACAATATTTTTAAACTAACTTCGTTACATATCTCAATGTAAAATAATTAAACCGGAGCAAATCATGGCTACCACTATAATAGAGAAAGAAGAAAAATTATCCCGAAAAGAAAGAGAAAAAGAAGCGACCAAAAAGGAACTTATTGGCGTTACATTAGATATGCTAAAAATAAAGCAGAAAAAAATTCTCGATCGCACAGGAGTCAAAGAAAAAGTCGAGGAACTAAACAATCAGTTTCGCGACCAACCGACGTTCAAAGTGAATAATGTTGTAGACTTGTGGATGAAAAAAGATCAAGAAACAGAAGACGAATAAAAAAAGTGCCCGTTTCACCAAAGCAAAACGAGCACTAAAAAATAATATTTCAATCTGTTATGCCTGCTCGCACTTTTCAGTACAACTTTCGCATGCAGATTCCGATTTGTCGGTGCAAGTCGGGTTTTTCAACTCTTCCTGAATTGCATCTACAATCATTTCATAAGTTGCGTGCAAGTATTTCTTGCCTGCGACTCTAACGCCCGGTCCGTTCTCGCATTCCTCTTGACAGAAGTCAGCGTGAATGTTGATAACCTCGGACAAATTATTTTCCTCTACATATTCCATCAAACGGCGGAGCAATTTCTGGGATCCTCGCATGAAGCAATTTGTGCCGACGCATACACTTACGCGAATTTTGTCTTGCCCCGGCAGTAAAGTCATATCTGTTCCGAAAATTCTCTTTCTGTTTTTATAGTGAGTATGTAACAATTTGTGTGCCTTCTCGCCACCGATTTCGCCAAGAAAGTCCGTATATAATTGCTTAACATACGGGTTCTCCTGCGACTTGTGCAACTGGAGCATCTTATCTGCATAATACAAGCCCTCCGAACGTGCCTGACGATTATCGCCAACCAGCGGAACCGGCTGTCCTGCACCACCAATACAACCACCCGGACAAGACATAACCTCGATAATATCGAAATGAGCCTTACCTTCACGAATTTCGTCAAGCAAGTCATGTGCTTGCTTCAAGCCGTTTACAATCGCCAAACGAACTGTATTGCCTTTAAGTTCGAGAGTAATTTCCTTGCGACCATTCAGCCCGCGAGTCTCTACGAAGTCGGTTGAATCCAGAGTTTCGCCCATAACTTTCTCGTAAACATATCTCAACACTGCCTCGCTTACGCCACCGGAAGTACCGAAAATTACGCCTGCACCTGTCTTGAAGCCCAGTGGCATATCGATTGTCTCCGGCTGGAGCAAATCAAATTTAATGCCCGCTTCTTTTATCATTGCTGCAAGTTCTTGTGTTGTAAGAACATAATCGACATCGCGAACTTCATCTTGAGCAAATTCAGGTCTGCGAGCCTCTGCCTTTTTAGCAGTACATGGCATAATTGAAACCACAACAAGATTTTCTCTCTTTACGTTCAGAAGTTTCGGAAGAATCTCTTTTGCGACCGAACCGAACATTTGTTGCGGCGATTTACAGGTTGACAAATGATTCATCATATCCGGAGCAAACTGCTCTACATATTTAACCCAAGCCGGGCAGCATGAAGTCATGATCGGCAAATTCTCGCCGGCAGTAAAGCGTTTCAAAAACTCTTCAGCTTCTTCGAAAATAGTCAGGTCAGCACTGAACGAAGTATCATAGACTTTATCAAAGCCCATCAACTTAAGAGCTGCAACTATTTTGCCGGTAATAGGTTCACCCGGTTTTGCACCGAATACTTCACCGATCGCAACGCGGACTGCAGGAGCGATTTGAACTACTACGGTTTTCTCCGGATTGCCAATTTCTTTCCAAACATCAGGAACTTCCAATTTCGGGAGAATCGCACCGGTTGGGCAAACGCGAGCACACTGACCGCATTCTACGCAGCTAACTTCGCTTAAATTCTTGTTGAAAGCGGGCAAAACAGCTGCATTCGCACCACGATTTACAAAGTCCAAAACGCCGATTCCCTGAATTTCATTGCATGCACGAACACAATCTCCGCACAAAATACACTTGTTCGGGTCTCTTACCAATGCTGCACTTGAATAATCTTTCGGCAATTCGCGATTAGATTTTTTGAAGCGAATTTCAGTAATACCAAGTCTGTGAGCGATATCCTGAAGTTTGCAGGCAATATTTTTCTGACATGTAGTACAATCGTGAGCATAACTCGACAAAAGCAATTCAACAGTCATTTTGCGCATTTGACGCAATTTCAAAGTATTTGTACGGATTACCATTCCGTCTTCCGGCGGAACCGAGCAAGCACTCTGAATACCTCTGCCCTGAATTTCGACTACGCACAAGCGGCACGCACCATAAACGCTAAGTTCCGAATGGTAGCAGAAAGTAGGAAGTTCTACATTAGTTTTCTTAATTACTTCGAGAATATTACGCTCATCAGTAAAGCGTACAATTCTACCATCTATATTCATTGATTTATACATACTATACTCCTGCAATCGCATTAAACCTACATGTAGCGGCACAATTTCCGCATTTAATACAAAGTGTTTCATCAATAACAAACGGTTTCTTTCGCTCGCCTGAAATTGCTCCAACCGGACATGCTTTCGCACACAATCCGCACCCCTTGCAGAGTTCCGGATCAATCTCTGCAACCGTCAATGCCTTACATTCTTTAGCCGGGCACTGTTTCTGGAATACATGGGCGTTATATTCGTCTCTAAAATATTTCAAAGTTGAGAGAACCGGGTTCGGGGCAGTTTTGCCCAAACCGCAAAGCGACGCATTTTTTACGACGTTTGCAGTTTCCTCAAGTAGTTCCAGCGTCTGAGCAGTTCCACGTCCTTCAATAATATCACCCAACAAATTCAGCATCTGCTTAGTTCCTTCGCGGCACGGAACGCATTTACCGCAAGACTCGTTCTGGGCAAATTGCATAAAGAAGTGTGCAACTTTAACCATACAGGTATTTTTGTTCATTACAACCATACCGCCCGAACCGACCATAGCGCCAATTTTGCCGAGATTTTCATAATCAAGTGGCATATCGAGATGTGCCTCTGTCAAGCATCCGCCCGACGGACCGCCCATTTGAACAGCCTTGAAACATTCTTTTGTCGGCTTGCCATTATTGTCGGTTACGCCTCCGCCTATGTCAAATACGATCTGACGCAGAGTAGAACCAAACGGAACTTCAATCAAACCGGTGTTCACAACGTGTCCGGTCAAAGCGAATGTTTTCGTGCCTTTTGCGGATTCAGTACCTAGTTCTCTATACTTTTCGGCACCATCGCGCATAACTACCGGCACAGTTGCCAGTGTTTCTACGTTATTGATAACAGTTGGTTTGTTGAATAATCCGGATTGAGCCGGAAATGGCGGCTTCGGCATCGGCATACCGCGTTTGCCCTCGACTGACGCTATAAGTGCAGTTTCTTCTCCACAAACAAATGCGCCCGCACCTTCCATAACTCTTACCCGGAAACTGAAATCAGTACCGAAAATATTGTCGCCAAGCAAGCCGTGCTCTTCAGCATCGATAACTGCTTTTCGAATTCTCTTTACTGCTAATGGGTATTCAGTACGAACATATACGTAGCCGACGTTTGCACCGACTGCTTTTGCGGCAATCATCATACCTTCGATTACTGAGTGAGGATTTCCCTCCATAACTGAACGATCCATAAATGCCCCCGGATCGCCTTCATCACCGTTACAAATCACATACTTGTCCGGTCCCGGCTGTACTCTGGTTAAATCCCATTTTCTGCCTGTCGGAAAGCCTGCACCGCCACGACCTTTAAGTCCGGAAGCCAGCATGTGATCGCATATTTCTTTATCAGTCATTTCGACTATTGCCTTATAAGCAGCGAAATAGCCGTAGTTTGTGATATATTCCTCAACGCTTTGAGGATCAATCAAACCGCACATTTTCAATGCCGTACGGTGTTGCTTTGCATAGAAGCCTATATCTTTTGCAGTAACAGCTCTTTCGCCGGTATGCGGATCTACATAGAGCAAGCGTTCGATAATCTTGCCATGCACAATAGTTGCATAAACAATATCCTGTACATCTTCAGGTTTTACTTTCAGATAGTGGACATCGTCCGGTTCGATAGTCAATAGCGGACCTTGCTGGCAAAAGCCTTGGCAACCGCTGTGCGATACTAAATATTTATCGTCTGTGTGGTCTTCCATAACAATGTCGACCATAGTTTCCAGACCGGCTTCTTTGCATTGGCGTAATAATTCATCGTAAATTTTCTGCGATCCGTTTGCAATACAGCCTGTACCGCCACAAACAATGATTCTCTTTTTGATTTTATTAAATTTCGACTGGTAATCAGCACGAGTTAATTGCAAATCATTCAGCGACTTGATCATTGATCGTCTCCTTTCTGAAAATATCATCTACAACTGCGATTGCTTTTTCAGGTGTCATTGATGAATGAACCTCATCGCCTACAACTAATACCGGTGCAAGACCGCACGCACCCAAGCAAGATACGGTCTCAAACGTAAACATCATGTCGAAAGAAGTATTGTTCTTTTCCGTCAAATTTAAACGTCTGCGTACAGCGTCAATGATTGCCTCCGATTTTTTTACGTGGCAAGCCGTGCCATCACAGACTTTGATAATATATTTGCCCTTCGGCTGAAGAGCGAAATGTGTGAAAAAAGTAGCAACTCCATACAGTCTTGCGGGAGATATATGCAATGATGAAGCTATAAACGCCATAATTTCTTCAGGAAGATACCTGTATTCTTCCTGAACCTCTTGAAGTATCGGAACAAGTTGCGATGAGTCATAATTGTATTTCTCCAGAATTTGACATACAATATCAAATTTTCTCATCATAACCATCTCGTTATTTGACATATCGGCTGACTCCAAAACTTAATGTAATAAAATAAAACACACCAAATGTTTCCTTGTTGTTATTTCGTAAAATCCACTACCCTGCGAATTCCACATAGTATTAAATTAATTTATTTTAGTTATTTATTCAAAAAAATATAATACGCCCTTTGAACTTAGTCGATATCGACTGAACGTTGAAGTCTGCCAAGTTTATGGGTAAGAACCGCAAGGCTCTGCACAAACTGAGCATTTTCAATAATAATTCCTTCCGGCACACTCAAGCGAATTGAAGCAAAATTCCAGATTGCTTTGACTCCGGCTTCGACCAAGCGGTCGGCTACTTCTTGTGCAAATACCGATGGAACTGTAATCACGCCGATTTTCACTTTTGTCATTTTTCCCATTTCGACCAAATGTTCGATATCAAATACCTCAACATCATGAATTTTCGAACCAACTAATGTGCGCTCTTT